>NZ_JBJGYX010000019.1:0-75391 GCF_054050195.1 Geodermatophilus sp. SYSU D00710 | reverse complement strand
CCCCCCCCCGCCGCGGAACCGCCGCGTCGGGTGATCCAGGAGCACCATCCGACCACCGAGGTCACCCATGAAGAGCTTCGCCTGCGGCGACGTCGTCCCCGGCTGCGGCCACACGATCACCGCCGCCGACGAGGACGGCATCCTCGCCCAGGTCGCCGCGCACGCCACGGCCGACCACGGCCTCACCGCCGTCCCGCCCGCCCTGGTCGACCAGGTCCGCGCCCGGATCACCGCCCTCGCCTGACCCGGGGCTCACCCCAGGACGGCGTCGACGAACTCCGCCACCCGTCCGCGCAGCTCCGCGACCCGCTCCTCGCCCACGAGGAGCGGGTCGCGGTCACGCAGCCACGGCGGGATCTCGCTGCGGGCGCGGACGGCGCAGCCGAGGTCGGCGCAGACGTAGGTCCCCACCGTGTTGCCGTTGCGCCCGGCCTCACCGGCGCGCCGGGCGGTGAACAGCGAGACCGCGTCGCCGGCGTGCGTCGACCGGCAGAGCAGGCACATCACGCTGCGGCGGACCGGCATCCGGGTGTCGGCGGCCCGCAGCGCCACGCCCACCGGCCGGCCCTCCCGCTGGACGACGAGGTAGCCGCGCAGCGGCGCCTTCGCGTCCCGCCAGCCGAGCACCTCGAGCTCGTCCCACGGCAGGTCGGCGAGGTCGCGCGGCAAGGTCGCCGAGTTCGCCTCGCCCTTCGAGCAGTTCACGAAGGAGCGGCGCACCTGGGCCTCGGTCATCGGTTCCACGAGGAGCCATCCTGCGATCCGGAACCAGCCGGTCTCAAGCGGTTTCCCGCACCCAGCGCAGCGCCTCCTCCACCGTGCCCACCACGGTCACCCCGGCGGGCAGCGGTGGCCGGCGCACCAGCACGACGGGCAGCCCGAGCCGCCGGGCGGCCACCAGCTTGGCCTCGGTCAGGTGCCCGCCGGAGTCCTTGGCGACGACGACGTCCACGCCGTGGTCGCGCATCAGCGCCACCTCCTCCTCCACCGTGAACGGGCCGCGGGCGAGCAGCAGCACCGCCCCGGCCGGCAGCGGCTCGTCGGGCGGGTCCACCGCCCGCACCAGCACCCGGCCCGGCAGCGCGGCGAAGGCGCCCACCCCCTGCCGGCCGGTGGTGAGGAAGACCGTGCCGCGGTCGCGCACCGCCTCGGCCGCCGCGGCCAGCGAGTCCACGTAGCGCCAGTCGTCGCCCGGGCCCGGCGTCCACCCGGGGCGCTGGAGCCGCAGCAGCGGGGTGCGGTGCCGGGCGGCGGCCGCGGCCGCGTTGGCGGTGATCCGCGCGGCGAAGGGGTGGGTGGCGTCGACGACGGCGGCCGGCCGGTGCGTGGCCAGCCAGTCGGCCAGCCCGTCGGCACCGCCGAACCCGCCGACCCGCACCCGGCCCTCGGGCAGCAGCGGATCGGCCACCCGCCCGGCGAGGCTGGAGAGGACGTCGACCCCGCCGGCCACCAGCTCGGTGGCCAGCCGGCGCGCCTCGGCGGTGCCGCCGAGCACCAGGACCTGCCCGCTCACCTGCGCCCGCCGGGGATCATGGGCCCGTGAGCAGGGACGGCGCCTCCGGGCTGCGGCACGGCTGGACCACCGGCGCGTGCGCGACGGCGGCCACCACCGCGGCCTACACCGCGCTGCTCACCGGCGAGTTCCCCGACCCGGTGACCATCGACCTGCCGAACGACCGGCACCCGTCCTTCGCGCTGGCCCGGGAGTCGCTGGAGCCCGGCGCGGCCCGCGCGGCGGTGGTCAAGGACGCCGGCGACGACCCCGACGTCACCCACGGTGCGCTGGTGGGCGTGCGGGTGACCCACGGCGAGCCCGGCAGCGGCGTCGTCTTCCGGGCCGGCGAGGGCGTGGGCACGGTGACCAAGCCCGGCCTCCCCCTGGCGGTGGGCGAGCCGGCGATCAACCCGATGCCGCGGCAGTTCATCGCTGCGCACGTGGCCATGGTGGCGCACCGGCACGGCGGCACCGGCGACGTCGTCGTCGAGGTGTCCATCGAGCACGGCGAGGAGCTGGCGCGGCGGACGTGGAACCCGCGGCTGGGCATCGTCGGCGGGCTGTCGGTGCTGGGGACCACCGGCGTGGTGGTGCCGTACTCGTGCTCGTCGTGGATCGACTCGATCCGCCGCGGCATCGACGTCGCCCGCGCCGCCGGCCACCGGCACGTGGCCGGGTGCACCGGCTCCACCAGCGAGCGGACGGTGCAGCAGCTCCACGGCCTGCCCGAGGACGCACTGCTGGACATGGGCGACTTCGCCGGCGCCGTGCTCAAGTACCTGCGCCGCCACCCGGTGCCCCGGCTGACCGTGGCCGGCGGCATCGGCAAGCTGGCCAAGCTCGCCGACGGCCACCTCGACCTGCACTCGGGCCGCTCCCAGGTGTCCTTCGCGTCGCTCGCCGACCGGGTGGCCGGCGCCGGCGGCGACCCAGCGCTGGTCGAGGGCGTGCGCGGTGCGAACACCGCGCTCGACGCGCTGCGGCAGTGCCAGGCCGCCGGGCTGCCGCTGGGCGACCTGGTCGCCGCCGCTGCCCGGGACACGGCGCTGGGGGTGCTGCGCGGCGCCCCGGTGGCGGTCGACGTCGTGGTGGTCGACCGCGCCGGCGCGATCGTGGGAACGGCCCCGCTGCAGGGACCCGCCGCGAGCTCGCGAGCGGTGGGGGGCAGTGGGGTCCTTCACCAGGCCTGACGGCACCGCGCCGTCGAGTACAGGTGACTGTCGGGGAACTGCTCCGCGGTGAGCACCGGGCCCACGACGACGACCGCCGTCCGTCTCACCCCGGCGGCCTCGACCTGCGCGGCGATGTCGGCGAGCGTGCCGCGCAGCACCAGCTCGTCGTCGCGGCTGGCCCGGGCGACGACGGCGACCGGGCCGTCGTCGCCGTAGTGCAGGGCGAGCTGCGGCGCGAGCTCGGTGATGCGCTGGACGGCCAGGTGCAGCACCAGCGTCGCGCCGGTGGCGGCGTAGGCGGCCAGCTCCTCCCCCGGCGGCATCGGCGTCGACCGCGCCGACGTGCGGGTGAGCACGACGGTCTGCCCGACGCCGGGCACGGTCAGCTCCCGCTTGAGCGACGCGGCGGCCGCGGCGAACGCGGGCACCCCCGGGACGACGTCGTAGGGGACGCCGGCGGCGTCGAGCCGGCGCATCTGCTCGGCCATGGCGCTGTAGACGCTGGGGTCCCCCGAGTGCAGCCGGGCGACGTCGAGACCGGCCTCGTGCGCGGCGACCAGCTCGGCGGTGATCGCGTCGAGGTCGAGGTCGGCGGTGTCGACCAGGCGGGCGCCGGGCGGGGCGGTGCCGAGCAGCTCGCGGGGCACCAGCGCGCCGGCGTAGAGGCACACCGGGGCGGATGCGATGATCCGCGCCGCCCGCAGCGTGACGAGGTCGGCGGCCCCGGGCCCGGCTCCGATGAAGTGCACCGTCACAGGAGGACCACCTCCCTCCGCAGACGTGCCTTTGTCGCGCTAATGGCTGCTCACCACCGGGTCACCGACCAGATCGTCACGGGCATCGCCGGCTTCCAGCCGGTGAACGACCCCACCGGCTCGGCCCGCGACACCTCCACCCGCACCAGGTCACCGCCCACCTCGGCGTGCCACCGGGCGAGCACGGCCTCGCTCTCCACCGTCACCGCGTTGGCCACCATCCGCCCGCCCGACGGCAGCGCGTCCCAGCACGTCTCGACCAGCAACGGTGTGGTCAGCCCGCCGCCGATGAACACCGCGTCGGGCGCGCCCAGCCGGGACAGCACCTCGGGCGCGTGCCCGTGCACCACCCGCAGGTAGGGCACGCCCAGCCGGGTGGCGTTGCGGGCGATCCGCTCGGCGCGCTCCGCGGAGGCCTCGACGGCGACGGCGCGGCAGGTGCGGTGGGCCCGCATCCACTCGATGCCGATCGACCCCGCGCCGGCGCCGACGTCCCACAGCAACTGCCCCGGCACCGCCGCCAGCCGGGCCAGCGTGACCGCGCGGACCTCGGAGCGGGTGAGCTGCCCGTCGGACTCGTAGGCACCGTCGGGCAGGCCGGGCGTGGTGGGCAGCGGCATCGTGCCCCGGTCGGCGCGGCACTCGACGGCGGTGACCACCAGCGCCGGCGCCGGCTGCGACCAGGTGGCCGCGGTGCCGGTGCGCACCTCCTCGTCGGGGCCGCCCAGGCCGCCGAGCACGGTGAGCAGGCTCTGCCCGTACCCCCGGCCGGCCAGCAGCGCGGCCACCTGGGCCGGGGTCTCGCCGTCGGACCCGAGCACCAGCAGCCGCCGGCCGGGCTGCACGTGCGGGTGCAGCAGCTCGATCGGCCGGCCGACCAGGGTGACCACCTCGGTGTCCTCCACCGCCCAGCCCAGCCGGGCGCAGGCCAGCGACACCGACGACGGCGCCGGCAGCACCCGCACCCGGCCGGCGCCGAGCAGCCGGGTGAGCGTGGTGCCGATCCCCGACAGCATCGGGTCGCCGCTGGCCAGCACCACGACCGCGCGGCCGGCGTGCTGCTCGACCAGCCCGGGCAGGGCCTCGGTGAGCGGCGAGGGCCACGGGACCCGCTCGGCGGTCACCTCCCCGGGCACCAGGTCCAGCTGCCGGGCGCTGCCGAGGAGCACGTCGGCGCGCTCGACCTCGGCGCGGGAGGTGGGCGCCAGCCCGTCCCACCCGTCCGCGCCGATCCCCACGACGACGACCGGCGCGGCCGGCGCCGGCTCGGCGACCTCCGCCGTCCCGCTCACGCCGGCAGCTCCCCCTCCGGCCCGGCGGCCTCGGCCAGCAGCCGCTCGCGCAGCTCCGCGGGCAGCCGGTCGACGTAGACGACGCCGTCGAGGTGGTCGACCTCGTGCTGCAGGCACCGGGCGGCCATGCCGGTCGCCTCGATGGCGACCGGACGGCCCGTCACGTCCACGCCCTCGACCCGGGCGCGGAAGGCCCGGGGGAGCTCGGCGTAGGGCCCGGGCACCGAGAGGCAGCCCTCCTCGGTGACCTCCTCCGCGGGCTCGCCGTCGGCCGGCTGCACCGGCGTCAGCGACGGGTTGACGACGTAGCCGACGACGTCCTCGCCGTCGGCGTCGGGGCAGTCGATGACGAAGACCCGTGCGTCGACGCCGATCTGGTTGGCGGCGAGCCCCACCCCGTCGGCCTCGCGCATGCTGGCGAACATGTCGAGCACCAGCCGACGCAGCCGCTCGTCGAACTCGGTGACGGGGGCGGTCGGGCGGTGCAGCACCTCGTTGCTGCCGTAGGTGACGATCGGCCGGGCGACGCCGTCGTAACGGCCGGGCAGGCGCATGGCCGCGATCCTAGGAAGCGCCCTGGGCAGGATGGACGTCGTGCCCCGCCGCCGAGACGTCGCCTCCGCTCTCGGCCTGGCGCTCGGCGCGGGCGCCGACCTGCTGCTGGCCGACCCCGCCCGGCGGCACCCGGTGGCGGGCTTCGGCTCGCTCGCCGCCGCGCTGGAGCGCCGCCTGTGGCGGGAATCCCGGGCGGCCGGGGCCGGCCACGCCGCGGTGCTCGTCGCCGCGGCCGCGGGCCTGGGGACGGCGGTCGACCGGGCCACCCGGGACCGGCCGGCAGCGCGCACGGCCGCGGTCGCCCTCGCCACGTGGACGGTGCTCGGCGGCACCTCGCTCGGCCGGGCCGCCGGGGCGGTGGCCGGTGCGCTGGAGGCCGGGGACCTGCCCGCCGCCCGGGCGCTGCTGCCCACGCTGGCCGGGCGGGACCCCTCGGCGCTCGACGCCGGGGAGCTGGCCCGCGCCACCGTCGAGTCGGTCGCGGAGAACACCTCCGACGCCGCCGTCGCACCGCTGGTGTGGGGCGCGCTGGCCGGGCTGCCCGGGCTGCTGGGGTACCGCGCGGTCAACACCCTCGACGCGATGGTGGGTCACCGCTCCCCGCGGTACGCCCTCTTCGGCTGGGCCGCCGCCCGCGCCGACGACGTCGCCAACTGGCTGCCCGCCCGGCTGACCGCCGCGCTCACCGTCGCCGTCGCACCGCTGGCCGGCGGCTCCCCGCGCGGGGCACTGCGCGTCTGGCGCCGCGACGGCGCCGCCCACCCCAGCCCCAACGCCGGCCGCTGCGAGGCCGCGGCGGCCGGCGCGCTGGGACTGCGGCTGGGCGGGCGCAACGTCTACGGCAGCAGGGTGGAGGACCGGCCGGTGCTCGGCGACGGCCGGGCGCCGGACAGCGACGACGTCGCCCGGGCGGTCCGCCTGTCGCGGGCGGTGTGGCTGGCCGCGGCGGCGCTGGCCGCAGCCGGCCGGCTGCTCCGCCGCGGCTGACCGGTCCGGGGACCGCGCCGGTGCAGGGCCCCGCGCGGCTCCGGGAGCACGGGGAAGCCCGCCGGGTCGGTGTGGAGGTGGCTGGCCGGCGGGTCGGCCGGCCCGCGCCCGCCGCGCACCGCGACGACCAGCGTGCCGGCGGCCAGGCCGCCCAGGGCGAGCAGGAACAGGAGCACGAGGACCGATCCGGTGGTCATGACCACGACAGTGGCACCATCTGCACTGGACGGGACGAGTCCAATCCGGCATGGTGGCCTGCATGCCACTGGAGCGGGACCAGTCCACCGCCGCCGAGCTGGCCGGGCTGGTCGGGCCACTGGACGACGCACCCGGTCCCCGGTACGCCGGCCTGGCCCGCCGGATCGGTGAGCTCGTCGCGCTGGGCCGGCTCCCTCCGGGGAGCCGGCTGCCCGCCGAGCGTGACCTGGCCGCGGCGCTGACGGTCAGCCGGGTCACCGTCGCGTCGGCCTACCGGCTGCTGCGGGAGCAGGGCCGTGCCAGCACCCGCCACGGCGCCGGCACCGTGCTCGAGGCGCCGCTGGTGGACGCGGTGTGGACCGCGCCGGCCACCGACCCGGAGGTGCTCGACCTCGCGCACGCCGCGCCCGAGGCCGCGCCCGAGCTGCTGCCCGCCTACCAGCACGCGCTGTCCCGGCTGCCCGCGCTCGCCGCCGGCCACGGCTACGCGCCCGGCGGGCTGCCCGAGCTGCGCGCGGCGGTCGCCGACCGCTACACCGCCCGCGGCCTGCCCACCGACCCCGAGCAGGTCGTGGTCACCGTCGGCACCGGCGACGCCACCGCGACGGTGGTCGAGGCACTGCTGCAGCCCGGGGACCGGGTGCTGGTCGAGCACCCCACCTACCCCGGCGCGATCGGCATGGTGACGGCGGCCGGCGGGCGGTGCGTGCCGGTGGGCGTCGACGCCGCCGACCCCGACGCCGTCGTCGGTGCCGCCCACCTCGCCGTCCGGCAGAGCAGCCCGCGGCTGGCCTTCCTCATGCCCGACTTCTCCAACCCCAGCGGCGCGCGGCTGTCGGCGGCCGGCCGGCGGCGGCTGGCCGCGACCCTGTGGCAGCAGGGCGTGCTCACCGTCGTCGACGAGGTCACCGCGGAGCTGTGGCTCGACGAGCAGGGGCCACTGCCGCCCTACGCCGCCGGCCTGCCCGACGCCGCCACGGTGACCGTCGGCGGGCTGTCCAAGGCCGTCTGGGGCGGGCTGCGGATCGGCTGGCTGCGCACCGACGCCGCGCTGGCCGCCTCGCTGGCCGCCACCCTGGGCCGCCGGCAGCTGTCGGTCGGCCTGCTCGACCAGGTCGCCGCGGCGGCGCTGGTCCGCGACCTCGACGCCGTGCTGGCCGGCCGCCGCGCGCTGCTGCGGGAACGCCGGGAGGTGGTGCTGGCCGAGGTGGCCGCGCGGCTGCCGCACTGGAGCGCGCCCCGCCCCGGCGGCGGGCTGTCGGCGTGGTGCGCGCTGCCACCGGGGACCAGCTCCGCCGCCCTCGTGGCCGCCGCGGCACCGCTGGGCCTGCTGCTGGCGGAGGGGCGCGTCTTCGGCACCGGGACGCTCTTCGACGACCGCCTGCGGCTGCCCTTCACCCTGCCGCCGGACCGGCTGCGCGCCGCGGTCGCCACGCTGGCCTCGGTGGACGCCGCTCTGCGCAGCGGTCCGGCCGTCCGGCGGCAGGCGCGGCCGGCCACCGTCGTGTGACCCGCGTCCCGTCGATGCGCCCGGACGGCGTGCGCCCGCCGCCCCGGGCGACTACGGTCTCAGGAGACGAGAGCGGCCGGTCCAGCACCGGCAACCGCAGACGGTCGAACAGCCGGCTGAGCGGCCATCGCCGGGCGCTGCCCGGTGCGCCACCCGGAGAGCACCATGACGTCGACCCCGTCCCGACTCCTGCCGCGCCACCGTCCCGTCGACCTGCGGGGCGCCGGTGCCGCACCCCCGTCGCGCCCGCCGGCACCTCCGCTGCCCACCGGCCGGCGCACCCGGCTGGCCGGGCGCTGGAGGTACGACCGCGCCACCGGCGAGTGGGAGTGGTCGGCGGAGATGAGCGCCCTGCACGGACTGCCCGCCGGCGGCGCGGGCGCCTGCACCGAGGCGCTGCTGGAGGCCCAGCACCCCGACGACCGGCCGCGGACGATCGACGCCCTGTCCGCGGCGCTCACCGGTGGGCAGGCCTTCTGCCTCGAGGTGCGGATCCGCACGGACGACGGCGGGCACCGCGCCGCGATCCTGCTCGGGGAGCCTCGGCTCGACGACGAGGGCCGCGTCGTCGCCGTCGAGGGCCTGGTCGTGGAGAGCCCGCGGCCGGCCGCCGGCGAGGAGCGCGTCCGGGCCCTGGAGGTCGAGGTGGACCAGTTGCGGGCCGCCATGGCCAGCCGGGCCCCGATCGAGCAGGCCAAGGGCGTGCTGATGCTGCTCACCGGCTGCGGTGACCAGGTGGCCTTCGACCTGCTCGCGCACATCTCCAGCCACACCCACCGCAAGGTCCGCGACGTCGCCGTCGATGTGGTGGCCTCGGCCTCGGGCCGCCGGCCGCTGTCGGCCCAGGTGCGGGAGATCCTGCGCGACGCCTGTCCGCCTCCCGGCTCCGGGCACTGACCCGGTCGCCTCCCCTGCCGCCGTCCTCCTCCCGGCGGCAGGGGAGGATGCCCCGGGGGTCCGGCGGGCGGGCCGGACCGAGGGAGGTGGACGGCGTGTTCTACCTCGTCGCGCGGTTCCTGCTCAGGCCGCTGTTCCACCTGCTGCTGCGGCCGCGGGTGCGGGGACGGGAGAACGTGCCGGCCACCGGCGCGGTCATCATCGCGAGCAACCACCTGTCCTTCATGGACAGCATCGTCATCCCGCTCGCCGCCCCGCGCCGCGTGCACTACCTGGCCAAGGCCGAGTACTTCACCTCGCCCGGCATCGGCGGATGGCTCACCCGCACGCTGTTCACCGCGCTGGGCGCGGTGCCCGTCGAGCGGGAGACCTCGCGCGCCGCGCAGGGGGCGCTCGACACCGCCCTGGGCGTGCTGCGGCGCGGTGAGGGCTTCGGCATCTACCCCGAGGGCACCCGGTCCCGCGACGGCCGGCTGGCCCGGGGCAAGACCGGCGTCGCCTGGCTGGCGCTCACCGCCGACTGCCCGGTGGTGCCGGTCGCCGTCGCCGGGACCGACCGGGTGCAGCCGGTCGACTCCCGCTGGCCGCGCCCCCACCGGGTGTCGGTCACCTTCGGCCCGGCGCTGACCTTCCCCGAGCACCGCGGGCAGGCCGGCAGGGGACGGCCGCGCCGGGAGGTCACCGACCGGATCATGGAGGCGATCGCGGAGCTGTCGGGCCAGGAGAAGGCCGGGTGGGGGCCGCAGCGGACCTCCCCGGCCGCTCCCCCCGCCACGCCGTGAGCGGCGCGCTCCTCGTCGCCGGCACCACCTCCGACGCCGGCAAGTCCGTGGTCACCGCCGGCATCTGCCGCTGGCTGGCCCGCGAGGGCGTGCGGGTTGCGCCGTTCAAGGCGCAGAACATGAGCAACAACTCGGTGGTCACCGCCGACGGCGCCGAGATCGGGCGGGCGCAGGCCATGCAGGCGGCGGCCGCGGGCGTGGAGCCCGAGGCGGCGATGAACCCGGTGCTGCTCAAACCCGGCGGCGAGGACGCCAGCCAGGTCGTCGTGCTGGGCCGGCCGGTGGCCGAGGTGACCGCGCTGTCCTACCGGCCGATGAAGGCGGCACTGCTCGAGCAGGTGCTGGCCAGCCTGGCCGACCTGCGGTCGCGGTTCGACGTCGTCGTGTGCGAGGGCGCCGGCTCCCCCACCGAGATCAACCTGCGCGCCGACGACATCGCCAACATGGGCCTGGCCACCGCGGCTGGCCTGCCGGTGGTGGTCGTCGGCGACATCGACCGCGGCGGCGTCTTCCCCGCCCTCTACGGCACCGTCGCGCTCATGCCCCCCGCCGACCAGCGGCTGGTCGCCGGGTTCCTGGTCAACAAGTTCCGCGGCGACGTCCGGCTGCTGCGCCCCGGGCTGGACCAGCTCACCGCGCTCACCGGCCGGCCCACCCTCGGCGTGCTGCCCTGGCTGCCCGGCGCGGCGCTCGACGTGGAGGACTCCCTGGGCATCCCCACCGGCGTCTCCGCGGCCGGGCCGCCGCACGGGGAGGACGTGCTGCGGGTGGCCGTGGCGCGGCTGCCACGGCTGTCGAACTCCACCGACGTCGACGCACTGGCCGCCGAGCCCGGCGTCCTGGTCCGCTTCGTCACCCGCCCCGAGGAGGCCGCCGACGCCGACCTCGTCGTCCTCCCGGGCACCCGCTCGACCGTGGCCGACCTGACGTGGCTGCGCTCGACCGGGCTGGCCGGCGCCGTCGTCCGGCGGGCCGCCGAGGGCCGGCCGGTACTGGGCATCTGTGGCGGTCACCAGATGCTCGCCCGGACCATCACCGACGACGTCGAGTCGCGCGCCGGCACGGTCGCCGGCCTCGGGCTGCTGCCGGCCGACGTCCGGTTCACGCGGGAGAAGACGCTGGGGCGCCCGTCCGGGGCTGCGCTCGGCCACCCGGTGCGCGGCTACGAGATCCACCACGGCCTGGTCGACTACGGGGACGGGGCCGAGCCCTTCCTCGACGGCGGCCGGGTCGGGTCGGTGTGGGGCACCACCTGGCACGGCGCCCTGGAGAACGACGGCTTCCGGCGGGCCTTCCTCGCCGAGGTCGCCCGCGCGGCCGGCCGGCGGTTCACGCCCGCGCCGGACACCTCCTTCGCCGCGGTGCGCGAGCAGCGCCTGGACGCCCTCGGCGACCTCGTGGCCGAGCACGCCGACACCGACGCGCTGCGCCGGCTGGTCGAGCAGGGCCCGCCCGCAGACCTCCCCCTGCTCCCGCCCGGGGACGCGCTCAGCCGGCGGTGAGCCGCTCGCGCACGTCGTCGGGCCAGGGCACGGGCGCGCCACCGGCCGTGCCGACGTAGGTGTTGCGGACGACGCAGCACACCCGCTCCCCCACGCGGACGGTGAACCGCACGGTCACGCTGGTGCGGCCCACCCGCTCGGACTCGGCCTCGACGGTCACCGTGTCGCCCCACCGGGCCGACGACGACCACTCCAGCGTGCTGGCCTTGACCACCGGGTCGGCGCGGGCGGCGATCTCGTCCCACGGCAGGCCGAGCGAGGCCCACCACAGGTTGCTGGCCTCGTCGGCCCAGACCAGGTAGTGCGCGTTGAACACGACGCCCTGCTGGTCGCACTCGACGAAGCGGACCGGGGAGCTCCAGGTGACCGGCACGGGCAGGCAGGCTAGCCGGGCGGACGGGTCCGGCGGTTACCGTCGTCGCCATGCCCGACGACGGCGCGCCCGCTCCCGACCCCGTCCTCGCGGGGTACCGCCCGCCCTCGCAGCTGGTCGTCGACAAGGAGATCGACCACCTCGACACCCACTGCCGCTCGTTCATCGGGCTCTCGCCGTTCCTCACGATGTCCACGGCCGACGCCGACGGCTGGCCGGAGATCTCCCCGCGCGGCGGGGACCCGGGCTTCGTGCGGGTGCTCGACGAGCGCCGGCTGGTGCTTCCCGACCGGCAGGGCAACAACCGGCTCGACAGCCTGCGCAAGGTGGCGGTCAACCCGCGCGTGGCGCTGCTGTTCTTCGTGCCCGGCGTCGAGGAGACGCTCAAGGTCTACGGCACCGGGCAGCTGCTGCCCGCCGACGCCCTCGACGTCGACCTCACCGAGTTCGGGCGGGCGCCGCGCTCGCTGCTGGTCGTCACCGTGCAGCGCGCCTACCTGCAGTGCGCCAAGGCGGTCATGCGCTCGCGGCTGTGGGACCCCGACGCGCGGATCGACCGCGCGGCGTTGCCGCCCTTCGGCGTCATGATCCGCGACCACTGCCGGCTGGAGACGCCGCTGCCCGACGACGCGACGATCCGCGCGGAGCTGGCACTGGAGTTGTAGGAGGACCACCCTCCTCCCCACGCCTCGCACGCTCGGCGCGGGCCCCTGGAGGGCGGCCGTTCCAGAACGTCACCAGGGGCTGCCAGGCTGCGGGCATGGCGACCGACTTCCAGGTGGTGATCGACTCGGCCGACCCGCACGCGCAGGCCGACTGGTGGGCCGAGGCGCTGGGCTGGCAGGTGGAGCCGCAGGACGAGGCGTTCATCCGGCGGACGGTCGAGGCCGGGCACGCCGCCGAGGCCGACACCACCACGCACCGGGGCGCCCTGGTGTGGGCCTCGGGTGCGGCCATCACCTCGCCCGACCCGGACCGCCCGCGGGTGCTGTTCCAGCGCGTCCCCGAGGGCAAGACGGTCAAGAACCGCCTGCACCTCGACCTGCGGGTCGGCGACGACCGGCGGGAGGCCGAGGTGGCGCGGCTGCTGTCGCTCGGCGCCACCGAGCTGTGGCGGGCCTCGCAGGGTCCCTTCGACTGGGTGACGCTGGCCGACCCGGAGGGCAACGAGTTCTGCGTCGCCTGACGGCTCGGGGAGCGCGCCGGGCCCGGTCAGCCGACGGGCAGGTCCCGGGCGAGGCGGCGGGAGACCACGGTGCGCTCGGCGATGCGGCGGGTCCGCCGGCGCCGGCGTCCGCGTCCGGCGCCCAGGTACCTGGCGTCCTCGACCAGCTGGAAGGCGGCGAGCACGCTGGCGCGGGGTTCGCGCGCCAGCGGGACGGCGGCGATGACGGGCTGGGCCGAGGTCATGGGGAGTCCCCTCTCCCGGGCGCGGTGGCTGCGCGCTCCGTGACTCGATGGTGCCCAGGAACGACGCTCCGGAACCAGAACCGGCCCGATTTGGTACCGGTGTGACGAACGAGTCAGTTGTGACGGCGTGTCCCCTCGCCGATCCGTACGGTGCGCGCATGAGCCGCTCGCGCCGTCTGGTGGACGCCGTCCTGTCGCTCGTGCGCACCGCCGCCGCCCCGGCCGGTCGCCGTCCCGCGCCCCGCCCGGCCGCCACCGGGCAGCGCCCGCCCTCCGGCATCGACACGGAGTACCGCCCGCGGGCCGACGGTCGGCCCGACCCCGGCGAGGTGGTGTGGGCCTGGGTGCCCTACGACGAGGGCGACGGCCGGGGCAAGGACCGCCCGGTGCTGGTGCTCGGCCGGCGCGGGGCGGACCTGGTGGGGCTGGTGCTCACCAGCAGGGACCACGACCGCGACGCCGCCGACGAGGCCCGGCACGGCCGGACGTGGATGGACGTCGGCCGCGGGGGCTGGGACCGGCAGGGCCGGCCGAGCGAGGTGCGGCTGGACCGCCTGCTCGTCCTCGACCCCGCGGAGGTGCGCCGCGAGGGCGCGGCCCTGGACCGGGCGGTGTTCGACCGGGTGGTGGCCGCCGCGCGCCGCGTCCAGGGGTGGTGAGGGCTCAGCCGGCCGGCACCGGACTCGGGCCGCGCTCGACGTAGGTCTGCAGCACCACGCGGGTGCGGGTGTTGCGGACGCCGGTGACGGCGTACAGGTCGCGCAGCAGGTCCTGCAGGTCGTTCGGGCCGGCGACCCGCACCTTGACGAGGAAGTGCGTGTCCCCGGCCACCGAGTGCATCTCCTCGACGCGCGGGTCGTCCCGGACCGCCTCGGCCAGCGGCTCGGTCACCCAGCCCTCGGTGTCGACCTCGACGAAGGCCAGCAGGTGGCGTCCCAGCGCGTCGGGGTCCACCTCGACCGTGGTGCGCCGGATGACGCCGTCGCGACGCAGCCGGCGCACCCGCTCGTGCACCGCGGCGGGCGAGAGGTGCACGGCGCGACCGAGCTCCGCGTAGGACGACTGGGCGTCGTCCTGCAGCAGACCCAACAGCGTTCGGTCCGTGGCGTCCACGCTCCACCCCCTCACCGGCTACGGCCGAACAGCATACGGAGTCGACGTCGTTCGGTCATGGAGCGGTGTCACCGAACGTCCTTCGGACCTACGGTCGGGGGCGTGCCCAGCCTCCCGAACCGCCCGACCGGGGCCGTCCGGCTCGGGTCCGCACCGTGGCTGCTCATGGCGGCGGTGGCCGTCGTGGGCGCGCAGTCGCTGCTGCTCGCCCCGCTGTTCGTCGACGTCGCCCGGTCGCTGGGCACCGGCCCGGCAGCGGTCGGCCGGGCCGCGGGCGCCTACGGCCTGGCCACCGCGGTGTCGGCGCTCGCGCTGGGGAGGACCGCCGACCGGCTGCCACGACGCACCGTGCTGCGCGCCGCCGCGGCGGTGCTGTCGGCCGGGCTGCTGCTCTCGGCGACTGCGCAGCACTGGGTGTGGCTGGCCGCCGGCCAGGCCGTCGCCGGCGCGGCCGCCGGTGTGCTGCTGCCCGCCGCCTACGCCACCGCAGGGGAGCTGGCACCGGCCCGCGCGCAGACCCGCGCGGTCGGCCGGGTGCTCCTCGGCTGGTCGGTGGCCATGGTGGTGGCCGTGCCGCTGGCCGCGGCGGCCGGCGGCGCCGTCGGGTGGCGCGGCACCCTCGCCGGGGTCGCCGCGCTGTCGCTGGTGCTCGTCGGCCTGCTCGGGCGCCTCCCGGAGCCGCGGGCCCCGCGCGAGGGCGGCAGCGGCACCGGGTACGCGGCGGCCCTGCGGCGACCGGGCGTGCGCCCGCTGCTGCTCGTCGTCCTGGCCTACATGGGCGCCTTCTACGCGACCTACGCCTACCTGGGGCACCACCTCCGCGCGGAGGAGGGCGCGAGCGCCGCCCAGGCCGGGTTGCTGGCGCTCGCCTACGGCGCGGGCTTCGGCGCCGCCGGGCTGCTCGACGCCCGGGTCGACCGCGTCGGGCCGGCCCGTCTGCTGCTCCCGGCCGTCCTCGTCCTGGCCGCCGTCTACGGCCTGGTGCCGCTGACCATCGGCTCGCTCGCCACCGTCCTGCTGCTGGCCGTGGCCTGGGGGCTGGTCAACCACCTCGGGCTGAGCCTGCTGGTCGGCCTGCTCTCCCTGGCGGACGGGCCGGCGCGCGGTCCGGTCCTGTCGCTCTACAGCGCCGTCACCTACCTGGCCGCGTCGCTGGGCACCGCGGGCCTGGGGCCGGCGTACGAGCACTCCGGGCTGCCCGTCGTCGCCCTCGTCTCCGCCCTGGCGCTGCTGCTCGCCGCGGTCCCCGCCGCGCGGGTGCGTGCGGGAACCGGCGAGGACCTCCCTCAGCCGGTGGGGTCGCGGCGCGGCTCCGGGCCCGGCGGGCGGAGGTGGTAGACGCCGGCCTGTCCGGGCAGCGGGTGCAGGTCGTAGCGGGAGACGACCTTCGGCCCGTCGTGGAGGTGCACGTGCGTGACCGTGGGCAGCGGGTCCCCGTGGCGTGCGGCACGGATCTCCACCCGCCCGTCGAGCGGGCCGCCCACGAACAGCAGCACGGCGTCCTGCGCCGTCGCCGCCGCGTCCCCGGGCAGCTCGGTGGTGTCGACGTCGGACAGCTCGGTCTCCTCCCTCGGCGCGGTCACCCGGTCGAGGGTAAGCGCCCGGCGCACGCCGTCACCCCGGCCGGGGGCGCAGCCGACGGGCCACCAGCGGGGCCGCGAGCAGCATCACGAACAGCCGCAGCACCTGGACGGCGAGCACGAACGTGGCGTCGGCGCCGCTGCCGGTGGCGGTGGCCAGGACGGCGTAGAGGCCGCCGGGCGTCGTCGCGAGGTAGCCGTCGAGCCGGCTGACGCCGGTGGCCGCGGACAGCACCAGGCCGAGGCCGGCGCAGGCGGCGACCAGCCCGAGGATGATCCCCAGCGCCACCGGCAGCGCCCGGCCGACGGTGCGCAGGCTGGCAACGGTGAAGCGCACCCCGACGGCGAGACCGATGAGCAGGAAGGCCGCCGCCTCCACCCCCGGGGGCACGGCCGCACCGCCGGAGACCCCGGAGAGGTCGGCCGCCGCCGCGACGAGGAGGGGGCCGAGCAGGGCGGGCACCGGCAGCCGCACCAGCCGCGCGAGCAGCAGGCCGCTCAGCGCGCAGGCGGCGGTGAACAGCAGGTCCGCGGGCCGGCCCGGGCCGGGCGGTCCCGCCGGGACGGTGCCGCCGCCCGGGTCGGCGCCGTAGACCGTCGTCGCGACGACCGGCATCAGCACCACGATGAGCACCACGCGCAGGTACTGCAGGACCGCGACCATGCGGTCGTCGGCGCCGAGGTCGCGCGCCATGGCGGTGATCCCCGACGCGCCCCCGGCGATCATCGCGAAGGCGCCGGTCACCGGCGTGATGCCCGGCTGGCGGCGCAGCAGCAGCCCGGCGGCGACGGTGAGCAGCAGCGTGGCGACGGTGACCAGCAGGACCGGCAGCCAGTCCTCGCCGAGGGCGGCGAGGGTGTCCGGGTCGACCAGGGTGCCGATCGCGATCCCGACGACGGCCTGCGCGGCCGCCTGCCCGGCCCGCGGCACGTCGGCGGGGGTGCGCCCGGCCAGCCCGCGGACCAGCCCGGCCAGCAGCCCGCCGAACAGCGCGGGGGACGGGACGCCGGCCCGGTCGAGCAGGACGACGGCTCCCACGGCGCCGGCGACGACCACGGCGGCGTCGAGGAGCCGGGCGCCCGCCATGCCGCAGACGGGACCCGCCGCAGCCGACCTGCGTCAAGTCGGCGGCCCGGCCTGTCCGCCTGCGGTCGGGCGTGGTTCCATGGGCGCCGCCACAGCGACGGCAGTGGAGGAAGCCCGGTGCGACTCCGGCGCGGTCCCGCCACTGTGAGCCGGTCCCGTGCCGGTGAGTCAGGAACTCCCGCCGTCGCCTCCTGCCACCTCCGGGCGTGGACACCCGGGGAGAGGACACCTGCCGTGCGCGGTCGAGCCGCATGACCTACCCCTTCGGCGCCGTCGTCGGCATGGACGACATGCGGCTGGCGCTGCTGCTCAACGCCGTCTCCCCGGCCATCGGGGGCGTCCTGGTGCGCGGCGAGAAGGGGACGGCGAAGTCGACGACGGTGCGCGCGCTGGCCGCCGTCCTGCCGCCGGTCGCCGTCGTGCCCGGCTGCCGCTTCGCCTGCGACCCGGCCGCGCCCGACCCGGCCTGCCCCGACGGCCCGCACGACGCGGTCCCCGGGCACACGCGGCCGGCGCGGCTGGTCGAGCTGCCGGTGGGCGCCTCGGAGGACCGCGTCGTCGGGTCGCTGGACCTGGAGCGGGCGCTGACCGAGGGCGTGAAGGCCTTCGAGCCGGGGCTGCTGGCCGCCGCGCACCGGGGCGTGCTCTACGTCGACGAGGTCAACCTGCTGCACGACCACCTCGTCGACCTGCTGCTCGACGCCGCGGCGCTGGGCACCGCCTACGTCGAGCGCGAGGGCGTCTCGGTGCGGCACGCCGCCCGGTTCCTGCTGGTCGGGACGATGAACCCCGAGGAGGGCGAGCTGCGCCCGCAGCTGCTCGACCGGTTCGGGCTCACCGTGGAGGTCGCCGCACCCCGCGACCCGGCCGAGCGCGCCGAGGTGGTCCGCCGCCGGTTCGCCTTCGACGCCGACCCCGCCGGGTTCGCCGCGGCGTGGGCGGCGGAGGAGGCCGCGCTGGCGTCCGGGATCGCCGCCGCCCGGGCCCGGCTGCCACGGGTGACCCTCTCCGACGCCGCGCTGCGCCAGGTGACCGCCGTCTGCGCGGCCTTCGACGTCGACGGCCTGCGCGCCGACCTGGTCACCGCCCGCACCGCGATCGCACACGCCGCCTGGTGCGGCCGCGAGGAGGTCACCGAGGACGACGTCCGGGTGGCCGCCCGGCTCGCGCTGCCGCACCGCCGGCGCCGCAACCCGTTCGACGCCCCGGGCCTCGACGAGGACACCCTGGAGCAGGCGCTCGAGGACTCCCGCCCCGACGACGACCCGCCCCAGGGCCCCGACGACGGCGGTGCTCCCCCGCCCCCGCCCGGCGACGGTGCCGGTGACGGCCCCGACTCCTCGTCGGGATCGCGCGATCTCGACGGCGACACGCCGGCGCAGGCGCCGAGATCGCGTGATCTCGACGAGGGGAACGAGCGCGGGGACGGCGGGTCGGCGCCGGCGGCGGAGCGGGCGGCGGTCGCGCCGGGGGACCCGTTCCGCGCGCGCCGGCTGGAGGTGCCCGGCATCGGCGCCGGTGCGGCCGGGCGGCGGTCGCGGGCCCGGGCCGAGCGCGGCCGGGTCGTGGGGTCCACGCGCCCGTCGGGACCGGTGACCCGTCTGCACCTGGCCGACACCGTGCTCGCCGCCGCGCCGCACCAGACCGCGCGCGGCCGCACCGGCCCCGGGCTGCGGGTGCAGCGCGGCGACCTGCGCCAGGCCACGCTCGAGGGCCGCGAGGGCAACCTGGTGCTGTTCGTGGTCGACGCCAGCGGTTCGATGGGCTCGCGGTCGCGGATGGCGGCGGTGAAGGGCGCGGTGCTGTCGCTGCTGCTCGACGCCTACCAGCGGCGCGACAAGGTCGGCCTGGTCACCTTCCGCGGCGCCGACGCCGAGCTCGCGCTGCCGCCCACCTGGTCGGTCGAGGCCGCCGCGGCCCGGCTGCGCGAGCTGCCCACCGGCGGGCGGACCCCGCTGGGCGCGGGCCTGCTGCGCGCCGCCGAGGTGCTGCGCGTCGAGCGGGTGCGGGACCCCCGGCGGCGGCCGCTGCTGGTGGTGGTCACCGACGGGCGGGCCACCGGCGTCCGCGGCTCCGATGCGCTGGGCACGGCGCACGCGGCGGCGCGGCGGCTGGCGGCGGAGGGCACGGCGGCGGTCGTCGTCGACTGCGAGTCCGGGCCGGTGCGGCTGGGCCTGGCCGGCGTCCTCGGCGCGCACCTGGACGCGCGGACGCTGCGGTTGGAGGAGCTCGCCGCCGACGCGCTGGCCGCCACGGTCCGCTCGGTGCGGGAGGCCGCCTGATGCCGCAGGGACGGGTCGCGGTCACCCCGCAGGACGGGCTGACGACGCGCCAGCGCCGCAACCGGCCGCTGCTGGCCGTGCACACCGGCGAGATGAAGGGCAAGTCCACCGCCGCGTTCGGCATGGCGATGCGCGCGTGGAACCAGGGCTGGCCGATCGCGGTCTACCAGTTCGTCAAGAGCGCCAAGTGGCGGGTCGGCGAGGAGAACGCGCTGACCGCGCTGGGCCGGCTGCACGACCAGACCGGCGAGGGCGGCCCGGTGGTCTGGCACAAGATGGGCTCGGGCTGGAGCTGGTCGCGCCGGCAGGGCACCGAGGTCGACCACGCCGCCGACGCCGCCGAGGGCTGGGCGCAGATCAAGCGCGACCTCGCCGCCGAGGCGCACCGCTTCTACGTCCTCGACGAGTTCACCTACCCGCTGACGTGGGGCTGGGTGGACGTCGACGACGTCGTCGAGACCCTCACGCACCGGCCCGGCACCCAGCACGTCGTCGTCACCGGGCGCGACGCCCCGCAGGCGCTGGTCGACGCCGCCGACCTCGTCGTGGAGATGACCAAGGTCAAGCACCCGATGGACGCCGGCCAGAAGGGCCAGCGGGGGATCGAGTGGTGAGCCCGACCGTGCACTTCCGCGGAAGTGCCCGAGGCACTTCCGCGGAAGTGCCCGCAACCAGGGGACGGCGGTGGTGAGCGTCCCGCGCGTGGTGGTCGCCGCGCCGAGCAGCAACGCCGGCAAGACCTCGGTCGCCACCGGGCTGGTCGCCGCGCTCACCGCCCGCGGGCTGGCCGTCTCGCCGCACAAGGTCGGCCCCGACTACATCGACCCCGGCTACACCGGCCTGGCCGCCGGGCGCCCGGGGCGCAACCTCGACCCGGTGCTGGTCGGCGAGGAGCGCGTCGTCCCGCTGTTCCTGCACGGGACCCGCGGCGCGGAGGTCGCCGTCGTCGAGGGGGTCATGGGCCTGTTCGACGGCGCCACGCGGCCGGACCTGGAGCCCGGGTTCGCCTCCACCGCGCACGTCGCCCGGCTGCTGCGCGCGCCGGTGGTGCTGGTCGTCGACGCCTCGGCGCAGGCGCAGAGCGTCGCCGCGCTCGTGCACGGCTTCGCCACCTACGACCCGACGGTGCGGCTCGGCGGCGTGGTGCTCAACCGGGTCGGCAGCGACCGGCACGAGGAGATCCTCCGCGACGCGCTCGGCGGCTCCGGGGTGCCCGTGCTCGGGGCGATCCGGCGGCTGGCCGAGCTCGGCACGCCGTCGCGCCACCTCGGGCTGGTGCCCGCCGCGGAGCGGTCGGCCGAGGCGCTGGCGACCGTCGTCCGGCTCGGCGAGGTGGTGGCCGGCGCGGTCGACCTGGACGCCGTCCTCCGGCTGGCCCGCACCGCCCCCGCCCTGGACGCCGTCCCGTGGGACCCCGCGGCCGAGGTGTCCCCGGGGGCGGGCCGGCCGCGGATCGCCGTGGCCGGCGGCGCCGCCTTCACCTTCGGCTACGCAGAGAACGCCGAGCTGCTCGAGGCCGCCGGCGCCGAGGTGGTGCCGGTCGACCCGCTGCGCGACGAGGCGCTGCCCGAGGGCACCGCCGGCCTGGTGGTCGGCGGCGGGTTCCCCGAGGTGCACGCCGCGGACCTCTCGGCCAACGGGACGCTGCGCGCGGACATCGCCGCGCTCGCCGCCCGGGGCGGCCCGGTCGCCGCCGAGTGCGCGGGCCTGCTGTACCTGGCCCGCACCCTGGACGGCGTCCCGATGTGCGGGGTCCTGCCCACCGACGCGGTCATGTCCCCGCGACTGACCCTCGGCTACCGCGAGGCCGTCGCACTGAGCGACTCCGTCCTCGCGCCGGCCGGCACGCGGGTGCGCGGCCACGAGTTCCACCGCACCGTCGCCACCCCGGCCGCCGGGGCCGCACCGGCCTGGCGCTGGGCGGGAGGCGGGCCGGAGGGGTTCGTCTCCCGGGGCGTGCACGCCTCCTACCTGCACCTGAACTGGGCCGGCAGCCCCGCGCTGGCCCAGCGCCTGGTCGCCTCCTGCGCGGCGGCCCGTCCCGAGGAGGCACGGCATGCACATCGCTGAGGGGTTCCTCCCGGCTCCGCACGCGATCGGCTGGACGCTCGCCGCCGCCCCCTTCGTCGTGCACGGCGCCCGGGCGGTGGTGCGGGAGGTGCGCGAGCACCCCGAGTCCACCCTGCTGCTCGGCGCGGCCGGCGCGTTCACCTTCGTGCTCAGCGCGATCAAGCTGCCCTCGGTCACCGGCAGCTCCAGCCACCCGACGGGCACCGGTCCCGGCGCGATCCTGTTCCGGCCACCGGTGATGGCGCTGCTGGGCACCGTCGTCCTGCTGTTCCAGGCGCTGCTGCTGGCGCACGGCGGGCTGACCACGCTGGGCGCCAACGCCGTCGCCTTCGCCGTCGTGGGCCCGTGGGCCGGCTACGGCGCCTACCGGCTGGCCCGCGCCGCCGGCAGCGGCCTGCTGCCCGCGGTGTTCGCCGGCGTCGCCCTCGCCGACCTGGCCACCTACGTCACGACGTCGCTGCAGCTGGCGCTGGCCTTCCCCGACGCGGCCACCGGGTTCGCCGGCGCGCTGGTCAAGTTCCTCGGCGTCTTCGCGCTCACCCAGGTCCCGCTGGCGGTCGGCGAGGGCCTGCTCGGCGTGCTGCTGTTCCGGGTGCTCACCGTCAACGCCCGGCCGGAGCTCGAGCGCCTCGGCCTGCTGCGCCCCGCCGCTGCGGAGGAGACGGCGGAGGAGGCCCGGTGACCCGCCGCCGGCTGGTCACCGCGCTGCTGGTGCTCGCGGTGGTCGCGCTGTTCGCGCTGCCGCTGCTGCTCGACGGCGGGGCCTCCGACTACGCCGGCACCGACGGCCGGGCCACCGCGGCGGTCGAGGAGTCGGGCTACGAACCGTGGTTCGAGTCGGTCTTCTCCCCGTCGTCGGGTGAGGTCGAGTCCGGGCTGTTCGCGCTGCAGGCGGCGCTGGGCGGCGGCGTGCTCGGGTACGTGCTGGGCCGGCTGCGCGGCCGCCGCGCCGCCCGGGAGACGACCTCGCCTCCCGAGCAGCCGTGACCGGCCTGGCGGTCGACGACGCCGCCTGGGCCAGCGCCTGGCGCACCCGCTCGCCGCTGGACAAGCTGCTGCTCTGCGGCGGCCTGGTCGGGTGCGCGCTGGTGCTGCCGGTCTGGCCGGGATCGGTGCTGGTCGGTCTCACCGCCGTCGTCCTCGCCCTCGGCCCGGCCCGGGTGCCGGCCCGCACGTTCGGCCGCGCGGTGCGCTGGCCGCTGGCCTTCGTCGCCGTCGGCGCGCTGACCGCCGTCGTCTCGGTCGACGGCGGCGGGCTCGGCTGGGCACCCGGCGCCGCCGCCCGGGCCGGGGAGCTGGTCGGGCACTCGGTGGCCGGCGGTGCCGCGGTGCTGCTGCTGGCCACCACCACGCCGGTGAGCGACCTGCTGCCCGCGCTGCGCCGGCTGCGGGTGCCGGCCGCCGTCCTCGAGGTGGCCGGGGTGACCTACCGGATGCTCTTCGTGCTGCTGGAGAGCCTGCACACCATCCGGGAGGCGCAGACCGCGCGGATGGGCCACTCGTCGCTGCGCCGCTCCTACCGGTCCTCGGGGGTGCTGGCCGCCGCGGTGCTGACCCGCTCCTGGGAGCGCGCCCGCCGGATGCAGGAGGGCCTGGCCGGCCGCGGCATGGAGACCGGGCTGCAGGTCCTGCCCGAGTCGCGGCCGTCCTCGCCGGCGTTCCTCGCCGCGACCGCGGCCGGCCTGGCCGCGCTGGTGGCCGTGGGCGGGCTGGCATGAGCCACCGCACGCTGACCGCCGAGCGCCTGGTCGTCGGCTACGGACGCGGCGCCCGGGTCCTGGACGGCGCGTCGCTCGCCGTCCCCGCCGGGCGCCGGCTCGCGCTGCTGGGCGCCAACGGCTCGGGCAAGACCACGCTGCTGCGCTGCCTGTCCGGCGCGCTGCGGCCCGACGCCGGCGCGGTCGCCGTCGACGGGCAGCTGCTGCGGCACACCCGCGGCGGCCTGCGGGCGCACCGGCAGGAGGTCCAGCTCGTGCTGCAGGACCCCGACGACCAGCTGTTCAGCGCCTCGGTGGCCCAGGACGTCTCCTTCGGCCCGCTCAACCTGGGCCTGCCCGAGGACGCGGTGCGCGAGCGGGTCGCCGAGGCACTCGCGCTGCTCGCCGTCGACGCGCTGGCCGCGCGGCCGACCCACCAGCTCTCCTACGGCGAGCGCAAGCGCGTGGCGATCGCCGGCGCGGTCGCGATGCGCCCGTGCGTGCTGCTCCTCGACGAGCCCACCGCCGGCCTCGACCCGTCCGCCGTCGCCGAGGCCCTGGCCGCACTCGAGCGCCTGCAGGCGTCGGGGTCGACGGTCGTCATGAGCACCCACGACGTCGACCTCGCGCTGCGCTGGGCCGACGAGGTCGCCGTCGTCGTCGACCGGCGGGTGGTCCAGGGTGCCCCCGCCGACCTCCTGGCCGACGACGACCTGCTCGCCCGCGCCCGGCTCGACCGGCCCTGGGCGCTCACCGTCGGCGCCCGGCTGCGCGGGCTCGGGCTGCTCCCCGACGACGGTCCGCTGCCCCGCGACGCCACCGAGCTGCTGGCCGCGCTCCCCGACCGCCCCGGCGTCTCCCCGTGGACGTGACCGTCGGCGTCGGCGCGGTCTCCGGGGTGTCGGCGGAGGAGGTGCTGGCCGCCGTCGACGCCGTCCTGCCCGCCGGCGCCCGCGTGGCGCGCCTGGCCACCCTCGACGCCCGGGCCGCCGAACCGGGCCTGGCCGGGGCGGCGGCCGCCCGCCGCTGGCCGCTGACCGGGCACCCCGCCGCGGTCCTGGCCGGTGTCGCGGTGCCCTCGCCGTCGGCCCGGGTGGCGGCGGCGGTGGGCACGCCGTCGGTGGCCGAGGCCGCGGCGCTGCTCGGTGGCACGCGGCTGGTGGTGGCGAGGACCGTGCACGGCCGGGTGACGGTCGCGGTGGCGGCGTGACCCGGGACATCGACGACCACGTCGACCTGGACCACCACGGCGACCTCGACCTCGCGCCGGGCCTGGTCGACCTCGCCGTCAACGTCCGCGCCGGCACCCCGCCGCCGTGGCTGCGGCGGGTGCTGTCCGCGGCCCTCGACGACGTCGCCGCCTATCCCGACCTCCGCCCGGCCCGCGCCGCGGTGGCCGCCGCGCACGGCCGCGACCCGGCCGAGGTGCTGCCCACCTCCGGGGCCGCCGAGGCCTTCGTGCTGCTCGCGCGGGCGCTGCGGCCACGACGGGCGGTCGTGGTGCACCCCTCCTTCACCGAGCCGGAGGCGGCGCTGCGGGCGGCCGGGCACCCGGTCGAGCGGCTGCTGCTCGAGCCGCCGGGGTACCGGCTGCGGGCGGTCCCGGAGGACGCCGACCTGGTCGTCCTGGGCAACCCCACCAACCCCACGTCGGTGCTGCACGCGGCCGGCGACGTCGCCGCGCTGGCCCACCCCGACCGGGTGCTGCTGGTCGACGAGGCCTTCGCCGACACCGTGCCGGGCGAGCCGGACTCGCTGGCCGCCCGCGCCGACCTGCCCGGCCTGGTCGTCGTCCGCAGCCTGACCAAGACCTGGGGCCTGGCCGGCCTGCGCGTGGGCTACGCCCTCGGGCCGGCGGACGTGGTCGCCGCGATGGCCGCCGCCCAGCCGCACTGGCCGCTGTCGACCCCGGCGCTGGCCGCGCTCGTCGCCTGCACCACCCCGCGGGCCCGCGCGGAGGCCGACGCTGCGGCGCACGAGCTGGCCGCGCACCGCGCCGCCCTGCTCGCCGCGCTGCCGCCCGGCGTCGTCGTCGGCGAGCCGCGGTCGTCGTTCGTGCTGCTGCGCGTCACCGACGGCGAGCGGGTGCGCGCCGCGCTGCGCGCGCGGGGCTGGGCGGTGCGCCGCGGGGACACCTTCCCGGGCCTGTCCCCCGACCACCTCCGGGTCGCCGTGCGGGACCCGGCGACCTCGCGTGCGTTCGCCGCCGACCTCGCTGGGATCCTCGACGGGAACGACCGCCGTCCCGGAGGAGCACCGCTGACCACCCGCCCGACCCCGTCCGCGACCCGCGGAGCGGGCCTGTGAGAGAGACCTCGTGAACGCCACCCCCGTCGACCCGGCCAGCGGCGTCGTCTACCCCGTCGGCCTGCGGCTGCTCGACCGCCGCGTCGTCGTGGTCGGCGGCGGCTCGGTCGCCCACCGCCGGGTGGCCGGGCTGCTCGAGGCCCGGGCGCGGGTGACCGTGGTCAGCCCCGAGGTCACCCCCGCGCTCGAGGCGCTCGTCGAGCCCGGCTCGCTGTCGTGGGTGCGCCGCCGGTACCGGCCCGGCGACCTCGACGGCGCCTGGTACGCGGTGGCCGCCACCGACGACCCCGCCGTCAACGCGGCGGTGGCCGAGGAGGCCGAGCGGCTGCGGGTGTTCTGCGCCCGCGCCGACGACCGATCCGCCTCCAGCGTCTGGACGCCCGCCGTGGGCCGCCAGGGCGACCTGGTGGTCGGCGTGCACGGCGGCGGTGACCCGCAACGGGCGGTCGGCGTCCGCGACGCCGTCGTCGCCGGGCTCACCGACGGCAGCATCCGCGACCGCGCGGCCCGCGCCCCCGAGGGCCCCCGTACCGGCAGCGTCGTGCTGGTCGGCGGCGGTCCGGGCGACCCGGGGCTGATCACCGTCCGGGGGCAGCAGGCGGTCGCGCAGGCCGACGTCGTCGTGGCCGACCACCTCGCGCCGCAGTCGCTGCTGGCCTCGCTGCCGCCGGAGGTCGAGGTCGTCGACGCCTCGAAGCTGCCGCGCGGGCGGTCGATGGCGCAGGAGCAGATCAACGCGCTGCTCGTCGAGCACGCGCTGGCCGGCCGGCGGGTGGTGCGGCTCAAGGGCGGCGACCCGTTCGTGTTCGGCCGCGGCATGGAGGAGCTCGAGGCGTGCGTGGCCGCGGGCGTGCCGGTCGAGGTCGTCCCCGGGGTGACCAGCGCGATCGGCGTCCCCGGCCTGGCCGGCATCCCGGTCACCCACCGCGGGCTGACCCACGAGTTCGTCGTCGTCTCCGGGCACGTGCCGCCCGGGCACCCGCAGTCGCTGGTCGACTGGCCGGCGCTGGGCCGGCTGCGCGGCACGGTCGTCGTCCTCATGGGCGTCGACACCGCGGGGCCGATCGCGGCGGCGCTGGTCGAGCACGGCCGGTCGCCGGGGACCCCGGTCGCCGTCGTCGCGGACGGCTCCACCCCGACCCAGCGCGTCGTCCGCTCGACGCTGGCCGACCTGGCGCGGACCCTCGCCGACGAGGGGATCCGGCCGCCCGCGGTGTGGGTCGTCGGTGAGGTCGTCGGCCTGGCGCCCGCGCTGGACCGGCCCCGCTGACGGCTCCGACGGAGTAGTTGTGCTCCGGATGTAGCACTCCTACTATCAGTCGCACCCTGATGTCCGAGGGAGCGGCGATGAGCCAGCACGGATCCGAGCACCCCGTCGTCCGGGTGCGGGACCTGCGGATGAGCTACGGCAGCACCGAGGTGCTCACGGGGGTGGACCTCGACGTCCACGCCGGTGAGGTGGTCTGCCTGCTGGGCCCCAACGGGGCCGGCAAGACGACCACGATCGAGGTGCTCGAGGGCTTCCGGGTGCCCTCCGGCGGCGAGGTGGAGGTGCTCGGCGCGGACCCGGCGCGGGCCGGGGACGCCTGGCGTGCCCGCGTGGGCGTGGTGCTGCAGTCGTGGCGCGACCACGCCCGCTGGACCCCGCGCCGGCTGCTCGAGCAGCTGGGCGGCTACTACGCCCCGTACGGCACCCCCGAGCGGCCGCGCCCCTACGACGTCGGCCGGCTGCTCCACGTCGTCGGGATGGCCGAGCTCGCCGACCGCAGGATCGGCACCCTCTCCGGTGGCCAGCGGCGCCGCCTGGACGTGGCCGTCGGCATCGTCGGCCGCCCGGAGCTGCTCTTCCTCGACGAGCCGACGGCCGGCTTCGACCCGCAGGCCCGCCGGGACTTCCACGACCTGGTGCACCGGCTCTCGGACCTGGAGGGCACCAGCATCCTGCTCACCACCCACGACCTGGCCGAGGCCGAGCGGCTGGCCGACCGCATCCTGGTCCTGGCCGACGGCCGCATCGTCGCCGACGGCAGTCCCGACGCGCTGACCCGGCAGGTGGCCGGCACCTCGGAGGTGCGCTGGGCGTGCGGCGGGGAGCGGTTCGTGCACGGCACCGACGACGTCGTCGCGTTCGTCCGCGGGCTGTTCGAGCAGCACGGCGACGCGCTGACCGACCTCGAGGTCCGCCACGCCAGCCTCGAGGACACCTACCTGGCCATGGTGCAGCGGTTCGAGGCCGGTGCCCCGACCGCCCCGGTCCTCGCGGAGGTGACCCGGTGAGCGCCACCCGCACCGCACTCGGCCTCGGCGTCCGGCGCGGCTGGACGGAGTTCCTGCTCAGCCTCCGCAGCCCGCAGGACCAGGGCTTCTACCTGTTCGTGGGCATCAGCACGCTGCTCTACCTGTGGTTCAACCGCGACGAGCAGCTCGAGGGCACCGACGTCTCGCTGGTCGCGTACAGCCTGCCGAGCATCCTCGCGGCGCTGCTGGCCTTCGGCGTGGTCATCGGCCCGGCGTTCTCCCTGGCGATGGAGCGGGAGGACGGCACCCTCCTGCGGCACAAGGCGGTGCCGCACGGCATGCAGGGCTACGTCACCGGCCAGGTGGTCTACCACTCCCTGGGGCTGCTGCCCATGCTGCTGGTCATCCTGGTGCCGAGCTTCCTGCTCTTCGACGGGGTGGTGGAGCGCGGCGCGGCGGGCTGGCTCACCGTCGCCTGGGTGGTCGCGCTCGGGCTGCTGGCCACCCTGCCGCTGGGCATGGTGCTGGGATCGGTGGTCCCGAGCACGCAGAAGGTGAGCACCTGGGGGATGCTGCCGGTCTTCGTGGTCACCGCGATCTCCGGGATCTTCTTCCCCGTCCAGGCGCTGTGGGGCTGGGTGCAGGCCGTCGCGCAGGTCTTCCCGACCTACTGGATCGGCCTGGGCATGCGCTCGGCGTTCCTCCCCGACGCCGCGGCCGCCGTGGAGCTCGGCGACTCGTGGCGCACGGGCACGACCGTGCTCGTCCTGGCGGCGTGGGCGGTGGCCGGCCTGCTGGTCACGCCGCGGGTGCTGCGGCGGATGGCCCGCCGGCAGTCCGGCTCGTCGGTGGCGGCGGCCCGGGAGTCCGCGGCCCAGTGGGTGCGGTGAGCGGCGACCGCGACGCCGTCTACAACCGGATCGCGCTGCTGCGCGCGGAGCAGGGCGTGACCCGGCGGGAGCTCGCCGACGCCCTGGGAGTGCACTACCAGACGGTCGGTTACCTCGAGCGCGGCGAGTACAACCCCAGCCTGCACCTGGCGCTGCGGATCGCGGAGTTCTTCCGGGTGCCGGTCGAGGTGGTGTTCTCGACCCGGCCCTTCCCGCGGATCAGCGACGCCGCCCGCCCGGCACCGGGCGAGCCCCCCGCCGCCACCGGGTGAGGGGATGGAACGGCCCCCTTCCAGGTACCCGCGCCGAGCATGCGAGGCGTGGGGGGAGGGTGGTCCTCCTAGATGTTGGCACCGTCCGGAGGCGGCCCCTCGGGCAGCGGCGCGGCGAACCCGTTGCCGTCGGTCGCGGGTGGCGGCATGCCGACGGTGTAGCTGGTCATCGACAGCGAGCCGTAGGCGTACCCGTCGACCAGCACCTCCGCCGTCGTCCCCGTCGCGCCGGCCATCCCGGCGATGTAGAGCAGCGGCAGGAAGTGGTCGGGCGTGGGGACGGCGAGGTCGAAGTCGCGGTGCCCGTCGAGGCGGGCGATGGCGGCCGGGTCGCTGAGCATGACGTCGCGGGCGGCCTCGTCGAACCGCTGCGCCCAGTCGAACCCGGCGTCGGGCATCGCCCGGCTGACCCCGCCCAGGTTGTGCACCACGTTGCCGCTGCCGACCACCAGGACGCCGTCCTCGCGCAGCGGGGCCAGCGCCGCACCCATCTGCAGGTGGTAGTCGGCGCTCTTGAGCGCGTTGATCGACAGCTGCGCCACCGGCACGTCGGCGTCGGGGAAGGCGTGCAGCAGCACCGACCAGGCGCCGTGGTCGATCCCCCAGCTGTCGAGGTCGGCGCCGACCCAGGTCGGGGAGACCACGTCGGCCACCTGCTCGGCCAGTTCCGGCAGCCCGGGGGCGGCGTACTCCACGTCGAACAGTTCGGGCGGGAAGCCGAAGAAGTCGTGGATGGTGCGCGGCCGGGGCATCGCGGTCACCGCGGTGGCGTGCACGTACCAGTGCGCCGAGACGACGAGGACGGCCCGGGGCCGGGGCACGGCGCGGCCGAGCGCCCGCCACGCCTCGGTGTAGCGGTTGCGCTCGAGGGCGTTCATCGGGTTGCCGTGGCCGATGAAGGCGGCGGGCATGACGGTCATCCGGCTCTCCTCCCCGGGTGCGGTCCCGTCCGGATCATCGCCTCCCGGGCGCGGGGGCGCGAGGTGCGGCGGAGACCCCGGCCCGGCCGCCCGGGGGCAGCCGGCGCAGCACCGGGGACAGCCGGCGGGCTCCGGGACCCTCCGCGCCGGCGACGTCGCCGGGGTTGGACAGGCCGCACGAGGTCAGCGACAGGCAGCCGCAGCCGATGCAGGACGACAGCCCGTCGCGCAGCTGCACGAGGGCGGCGATCTGCTCGTCGAGCCGGTCCCGCCAGGAGCGGGAGAGCCGCTCCCAGTCGCGGGCCGAGGGCGTGCGCCCCTCGGGCAGCGAGGCCAGCGCCTCGCGGATCTCCGGCAGCGACAGGCCGACGTTCTGCGCCGCGCGCACGAAGGCCAGCCGGCGCAGCACCGAGCGCGGGTAGCGGCGGGCGCCGCCCGGCGTGCGCTCGGCCGACACCAGCCCCTCGGCCTCGTAGAACCGCAGGGCCGACGGCGCCAGCCCCGAGCGGGCCGCCACCTCCCCGATCGCGAGCAGCTCCACGGGCAGCCCCCTTGACCTCAACTCGACTTCAGGTCGCAGCGTAGCGCCATGACACCCACCGCCCTCGTCACCGGAGCCTCCCGCGGCCTCGGTCTCGCCCTCGCCACCGAGCTGTCCTGCCGCGGCTGGCGGCTCGTCGTCGACGCCCGCGACGCCGCCCGGCTCGCCGCCGCGGTCGCGGCCCTCCCCCGCCCCGACCTGGTCACCGCCCTGCCCGGCGACGTCGCCGACCCGGTCCACCGCGCCGCGCTGGCCGCCGCGGCCGGCGACTCCCTCGACCTGCTCGTGGCCAACGCCTCCGCGCTCGGGCCGACACCGCTGCCCCGGCTGGCCGACCTCGCGCCCGCCGACCTCGAGGACCTGCTGCGGGTCAACACCGTGGCCCCGCTGGCGCTGGTCCAGGCGGTGCTGCCCGCGCTCGAGCGGGCCGGCGGCACCGTCGTCACGGTGACCAGCGACGCCGCCGTCGAGGCCTACGAGGGGTGGGGCGGCTACGGCGCGAGCAAGGCGGCGCTGGACCTGCTGACCGCCGTCCTCGCCGTCGAGCTCCCGCGGCTGCGCGTCCTCGCCGTCGACCCCGGTGACATGGCCACCGACATGCACGCGGCCGCCGACCCCGGCGCCGACCCGGCCGACCTCGCCGCACCGGAGGACGTCGCGCCCGCGCTGCTGCGCGTGCTCGACGGCGACGTCGCCGGCCCGCGCGTCCGCGTGGCCGACGTCGCCGCGGCGGTGCGCCGGTGACCGCCCCTGCCCTGCCGATGGGGGCACTGGCCACCGTCCCGCCGGAGCGCCGGGGCCTGACCCGCGACGGCGTCCGGCTCCTGGCCGTCGGCCCGGGCCGCACCACCTCCGCCCGCTTCTCCGACCTGCCCGAGCTGCTCGAGCCCGGCGACCTGCTGGTGGTCAACACCTCCGCGACGCTGCCCGCCCGCCTCCCTGCCCGGCGCGCCGACGGCGCGACCACCCCGGTCCACGTCTCGACGACGCTCGACGACGGCTCGTGGCTGGTGGAGGTGCGCCGCCCCACCGACGACGGCCCCGAGACCGGCCTCGAACCCGGCACCGCGCTCGACCTGCCCGGCGGGGTGCGCCTGGTGCTGCGCGACGGCTTCCCCGACCCGGCGGCGCCCGGGCGGCTGTGGCGGGCGCACGCCAGCCCGGCGGTGTCGGTGCCGGCCTTCCTCGCCCGGTACGGCCGGCCGGTGCACTACGGGTACCTGGATGCGCCGGTGTCGCTGGCCGACGTCCGCAACGTCTACGCGACCGAACCCGGCAGCGCGGAGAACGCCAGCGCCGGGCGGCCGTTCACCGACCGGCTGCTCGTGCGGCTCCTGGCCCGCGGCGTCCCGGTCGTCCCGCTGGTCCTGCACGCGGGCGTCTCCAGCCCCGAGGTGCACGAGCCGCCGGCGCCCGAGCGCTACCGCGTCCCCGAGGTCACCGCCCGGCTGGTCACCGCGACCCGGGCGGCCGGGCGGCGGGTGGTCGCCGTCGGCACCACGGTCACGCGGGCCCTGGAGACGGTGACCGGCGAGGACGGCGTCACCCGGCCCGGCGAGGGCTGGACCGACCTCGTCCTGGGTCCCGACCGCCCGGCCCGGGCGGTGACCGGGCTGGTCACCGGCCTGCACGCCCCCGAGGCCAGCCACGTGCTGCTGCTCGAGGCGGTCGCCGGCGCCGATCTCGTGGCCCGCGCCTACCGGGCCGCGGTCGACGGTGGGTACCTGTGGCACGAGTTCGGCGACTCGCTGCTGTTCCTGCCCTGACGCCTGCCTCACCCCGGCCGGGCCGGGGGCCCGACGAGGCCGGCCTCGTGGGCGAGGACGACCAGCCGGATCCGGTCGCGTGCACCGAGCTTCTCGAGCAGCCTCGCCACGTGGGTCTTGACCGTCGCCTCGCCGATCCCGAGCTCGACGGCGATCTCGGCGTTGGTGGCTCCCCGGGCGACCACGCCCAGCACCTCCCCCTCCCGCGGGGTGAGCCGGCCCAGGAGCCGCCGCGCGGCCGGGGTGGCCGGTCCGCGCAGGTGGCGGTCGACCAGGCGGCGGGTGACCCCGGGGTCGAGGAGGACGTCCCCCTCCGCGACGGCGCGGACCGCGGCCAGCAGCGACGGGCGCGGCGTGTCCTTGAGCAGGTAGCCGCTCGCACCGGCCGCGAGCGCGTCGAGGACGTGCTCGTCGAGGTCGTAGGTGGTCAGCACGAGGACGCGGCACCCCGGCGCCGCGGCCTGGATCCGCCGGGTGGCCTGGATGCCGTCGAGCCGCGGCATCCGCACGTCCATCAGGACGACGTCGGGCGCGAGCTGCCGGGCCAGGGCGACCGCCTCGACGCCGTCGGAGGCGGTCCCGACGACGTCGACGTCGGGCTGGGCGCCGAGGATGAGGGCCAGCCCCTCGCGCACCAGCTCCTGGTCGTCGGCGACCAGGACGCGGATCACCCGGCACCGCCCGCCCTGGCGGGCAGCGGGAGCTCCGCCGCCACGGTGAAACCGCCCGCGGGGTCCGGCCCCGCGGCGACGGTGCCGCCGGCGGCCGTGACCCGCTCCCGCATCCCGCGCAGGCCGTGCCCGCGGCCGCCGGGGCGGTGCCGCACGGGCGGGGCGCCGGGCTCGTTGTGCACCTGCACGGCGAGCCGGCCGTCGGCCACCGTCAGCCGGACCTCGGTCGTCGGCCGCCCGGCGTGCCGCAGCACGTTGGTCAGCGCCTCCTGGACCACCCGGACGGCGACCGCTCCGGTTCCCGGGTCCAGCCCGTCCGCCGCACCGGTCACGACGAGGGAGACCGGCACGCCGGCCGCGCGGACGGCGGCCACGACGGTCTCGATCTGCTGGACGGCCGACCCGGAGGGGCCCTCGCCGCGCGGGTCCACCGGCCCGCGCAGGGCCTCCAGCACCCCGCGGACGTCCTGCATGGCCGAGCGGCCGGTGTCCTGGACGTGGGCGAGCGCCCGGTGGGCGCGGTCCGGGTCGGACTCGAGCAGCTCGTCGGCGACGCCGGCCTGCACGAGCATCACGACCAGGTCGTGGGCGAGCACGTCGTGCACCTCGCGCGCGAGGCGCACGCGGTGCTCGGCCGCGGCCGCCGCCGCCCGGGCCTCGACCTCCGCCCGTGTCCGCTCGACCGCACCGGCCTGCTGGCGCACCCACGCCCCCACGGCGTAGATCCAGACGGGGTGGAGCGCCCAGACCCAGGAGGAGGCCACGCTGCCGAGCGGGTCCCAGGCCAGGTGCAGCAGCACCGCCGCCGACCCGACGGGTACGCCGACCAGGGCCCCGGGCCGGTGCCCGTGGCGGCCACAGGCGTAGACCCCGACGGCGATCACCGCCGCCTGGGCCCCTGACTGGGAGGCGCCGTCGAGAACGGCCGGCAGGAGGAGCAGGGCGCAGGCGACGAGCAGGACGGCGACCGGCGCCCGGCGGCGCGCCGCCAGCACGAGCGCCGCGGACGCCCCGGCGACCGCGTCCGCGGCCGGGTGGCGGGACGCCGACCCCAGGAGTGCCTCGGCGACGCACAGCCCGGCCATCGCCACGGCGGGGAGCCACTCCCCGAGGGACGTCCCGGGCAGTCCCGTCCCCGCCCGCCGGCGGTCCAGCACCCGTTGCCGGGTCACGGGGGGACGGTAGCCGCCCGCGCCCCCCGGCTGGTCCGTCCGCGGAGCGATCCGGGTCCACCGGCAGGCGGAGGCGGACCCACCTGCCGCCCGATGTGCCGGCCCACCGCCGTCGAGAGGCTCGGACCGTCCACCGACCCACACCTGGAGGTCCTCATGGACACCCGCTCACAGCCGCGGCGCCGTGGACCGGCAGCTCCCGACCGGACCGGTGCCGAGCACTCCCCTCCCCGGGTGCGCCCCCACCGCGGACGGCGGCCCGCGCTGGTCGCCGCGCTCACCGCGGCCGGGGTGGCGCTCCCCTCCGCCGCCTGGGCCGGGCCGCCGTCCACCCACTACGTCGTGACGGTCCCCGTCCAGGAGACCCACCAGGCCACCGGCGCGGACGGGGACACCGGGGTGTGCACCCCGCAGGAGACCGCCCACTTCACCGGCACGCAGACGATCCGACTGCGGTCGACGGTCGCCGGCCTGACCGACGCGCAGGTGGTCGCCCTGACCGAGAGCCCCGAGGTCGATGCCAGCGTGCTCGACGCACGCTCCGAGACGCGGGGGACCCTGGTGGTCCGCTCCGGCTCGCACACGTACACCACCCGGTACACCGACCGGTGGGCCGTGCGCCCGCGCGACGGCGTCGTGACGATCACCAGCAGGTTCCTCGCGGTCGGCCGGTCGGAGCAGGGGACCCCGTTCACGATCTCGGCGACCGGACTGCTCGTCCAGGCCGGTGACCGGACCCTGGCCGACCGGGAGGACCAGTCCGTGCGCGGCTGCCTCCCCTGACCCCCGGCCGCGGCCACCGGCGTCACACCCGGCACCCGTGCGGCGACCCGTTGCTCCTCCTCCCGGTGGCGGGACGGGAGCCGACCGGCGAGGCTGGCGGAGCCGGGACGACCGGGCCAGCACGGCCCTCCTCCCCGGCCACGGCGGCCGGGGAGGCCGGGATGCCAGGCACGTGGCTGCTCGGAGCACGACAGGAGGGGACGGCGGCCGGGGACGGCGCGGAGCCGCCCCGCGCGGTGCTGCTGGGGCTCCGGCCCGACGACGCCCGTGGGGACGGTGACGGGGACGGGCACGCCGTCGACCCGCTGGACGAGCTGGAGCGGCTGGCCGACACCGACGGCGTGGCCGTGGTGGGCCGCATGGTGCAGCCGCGCCAGCACCCCGACCCGGCCACCTACCTCGGCTCGGGCAAGGTCGCCGAGCTGTCGGAGCTGGTGGCCGAGAAGGGGGCCGGGCTGGTCATCGCCGACGGCGACCTCTCGCCGGGACAGGTGCGCAACCTGGAGGACCGGGTCGGCGCCCGGGTCGTCGACCGGACCGCGCTCATCCTCGACGTCTTCGCCCAGCACGCACGCAGCAGCGAGGGCCGGGCGCAGGTCGAGCTGGCCCAGCTGGCCTACCAGCTGCCGCGGCTGCGCGGGCAGGGCACGGCGCTCTCGCGGATCGGCGGCGGGCGCACCGCCGGCGGCGCGGGGACCGGCGTCCGCGGACCGGGCGAGCAGCGCCTGGAGAGCGAGCGTCGCCACCTGCGCCGCCGGATCACCCTGCTGCGGCGACAGGTGCAGCAGACCGCCGCCCGCCGGCAGCGCACCCGCAGCCGCCGCCGGTCCAGCCGGGTCCCCGCGGTGGCGCTCACCGGCTACACCAACGCCGGGAAGTCCGCCCTGCTCAACCGGCTGACCGGCGCCGACGTGCTGGTGCAGGACGCGCTGTTCGCCACCCTGGACCCCACGGTCCGCCAGGGCCGCACCCCGGACGGCCGGCACTACACGCTCACCGACACGGTGGGCTTCGTCCGCCACCTCCCCCACCAGCTGGTCGACGCCTTCCGCGGCACGCTGGAGGAGGTGGTCGAGGCCGACCTGGTCCTGCACGTCGTCGACGCCTCCGCGCCCGACGCCATGGCGCAGGTGACGGCGGTGCGCGGCGTCCTGTACGAGATCGGCGCGCGCGACCACCCGGAGCTGCTGGCCCTCAACAAGGTCGACGTCGCGCCGGACGGGTGGCTCGCCGGGCTCCGCGCGGTGTACCCGGACGCGGTGCCGGTCTCCGCGGTGACCGGTGAGGGCATCGACGACCTCCGGGCGGCGATCGCCCGCGCGCTGGCCCGGTGAGCTCGCCTCACCACAGACCCGCGGCAGCCTCCAGCAGCACCCGCCGGTGCTCCGGCGGGCGGCCCGGGCAGGCGGTGCACGTCGGCTGCCCGGGCAGCCGCAGGAGCAGGCAGCAGGAGACGCGGCGGACGAACCGGGTGCCGCCGACGTCGGTGTAGCGCGGCGCCGGCAGCGGTGGTCCGACCGCGGCGGCCACGGGTGCGGCCAGTGCGGTCACCGTCGCGACGTCCCCGAGGGCCCGGCCGAGCGCCAGCAGCCGGCCGGCCAGCGCGTCGGTGGCCACCGCCCACAGCGGCCGCTCGCGCACCCCGCCCGCCGCGGCGACGGCGGCGACGGCCGCGGCGAGCGACTCCCGCAGCTCCCCCGCCGGGTCCGGCCCGGCCGGCGCCGCGGACACCCCGGCCAGCAGCGTGCCGCCGACCTCGTACAGCGTGGTGTCGGCCAGCCGCGCCGACAGCGGGCGCCCGGTGGCCAGCCCCGCCGCCACGGGGGTCACCAGCACCGCCGACGCCGAGTACCACCACACCGTGGCCAGCGCCCGGCGGTCGCCGCTGCGGTACCGGCGGCCCAGCGCGCTGACCCGCTCCGCCGTCCAGCCGGCGTCGGCCAGGAGCACCGCCGGCAGCGGCCGGGCCGCGGGCGGGGCGAGCAGGCCGAGCGCGGCGGCCCCGGGCACCCGGGCCGCCACGGCCGCCTGCGGTCCGCCGTCCACCGGGCCAGTCTCCGGGAGACCACCGCGGGGTGGTCGCGACGGGGCCCTGCCCCGGCGTCCTCCTGGCCCTACGGTGTGTGCTGGGACACGCCGCCCGCCGGCGGCGCGCGACACCTGACACGGAGGGAGCCCCACGTGAGCGAGTCGACCGGGCCGGAGGGCCGCCGCTTCCCCGCGCCGGAGGCACTGGCTGCCGAGGCGAACGTCGGCCCGGACGTCTACGCCGAGGCCGAGCGCGACCGGCTGGCATTCTGGGAGGAGGCCGCCCGCCGGCTGAGCTGGTCGCAGGACTGGGACCAGGTGCTGGACTGGAGCAACCCACCCTTCGCGAAGTGGTTCGTCGGCGGGAAGCTCAACGTCGCCTACAACTGCCTCGACCGGCACGTCGAGGCCGGCCACGGGGACCAGGTCGCCTACCACTGGGAGGGCGAGCCGGGCGACACCCGCACGATCACCTACGCCCAGCTCACCGAGGACGTGTGCCGGGCGGCCAACGCGCTGGTCGAGCTCGGCGTCCAGGCCGGTGACCGGGTCGCCATCTACATGCCGATGATCCCCGAGACGATCGTCGCGATGCTCGCCTGCGCCCGCATCGGCGCGGTGCACATGGTCGTCTTCGGCGGCTTCTCCGCCGACGCCCTGGCCAGCCGGATCACCGACGCCGGCGCCGTCGTCGTCGTCACCGCCGACGGCGGCTACCGGCGCGGGGCCCCCAGCGCCCTCAAGCCCGCCGTCGACGACGCCCTGACCCGCACCGAGGGCGTCCGCAACGTGCTGGTCGTCCGGCGCACCGAGCAGGACGTCGACTGGACCGAGGGCCGCGACCTGTGGTGGCACGACGTCGTCGACCGCCAGTCGCCGCAGCACACGCCCGAGGCGTTCGACGCCGAGCACCCGCTCTACATCATGTACACGTCGGGGACGACGGCGAAGCCGAAGGGGATCCTGCACACCTCCGGCGGCTACCTGACCCAGGTCGCCTACACCCACTGGGCGACGTTCGACCTCAAGCCCGACAGCGACGTCTACTGGACCGCGGCCGACGTCGGCTGGGTCACCGGCCACAGCTACATCGTCTACGGCCCGCTGGCCAACCGGGCGACGTCGGTGATGTACGAGGGGACGCCGGAGACGCCGCACCGCGGCCGCTGGTTCGAGCTGATCGAGAAGTACCGCGTCACGATCCTGTACACCGCGCCCACGGTGATCCGGACGTTCATGAAGTGGGGCGAGGACATCCCGGCCGGCTTCGAGCTCTCGTCGCTGCGGGTCCTGGGCTCGGTCGGCGAGCCGATCAACCCCGAGGCGTGGCTCTGGTACCACCAGAACATCGGCGGCGGCCGCTGCCCGATCGTCGACACCTGGTGGCAGACCGAGACCGGCGCCCACATGATCACCCCGCTGCCCGGGGTCACGCAGCTCAAGCCGGGCTCGGCGCAGACCCCGTTCCCCGGCATCAGCGCCAAGGTGGTCGACGACGAGGGCAACGAGCTCGGTGACGACTCCACCGGCCTGCTGGTGCTCACCGCGCCGTGGCCGTCGATGCTGCGCACCATCTGGGGCGACGACGACCGCTACGTCGACACCTACTGGTCGCGGTTCGGCAAGGAGGTCTACTTCGCCGGCGACGGTGCCAAGAAGGACGAGGACGGCGACATCTGGCTGCTCGGCCGGGTCGACGACGTCATGAACGTGTCGGGGCACCGCATCTCCACCACCGAGGTGGAGTCCTCGCTGGTCGCCCACCCGGCGGTGGCCGAGGCCGCCGTCGTCGGCGCCAGTGACCCGACCACCGGACAGGGCATCGTCGCGTTCGTCATCCTCCGCGGCAGCGCCGAGCAGCAGGGCGAGGGCGCCACCGGCGACGACCTGGTGCAGCAGCTGCGCACGCACGTGTCCAAGGACATCGGCCCGATCGCCAAGCCGCGCCAGATCATGGTCGTGCAGGAGCTGCCCAAGACCCGCTCCGGCAAGATCATGCGGCGGCTGCTGCGCGACGTCGCGGAGAACCGCGAGCTCGGCGACGTCACCACGCTGACCGACTCGTCGGTGATGAACCTGATCAAGGAGAAGCTGCCGGCGTCCAGCGGCTCCGACGACTGAACGAGGCATAGGAAGCTCTCCCCACGTCCTGGCGCCCAGGACGTGGGGAGAGCTTCCTATGCCCCGGGCCCACCTCCGCCGGACGCACCTACGGGGGACGCCGGGGCGCGGCGAACGCGATCATGGGGGACGATCACCGTCAGGCCGTCTCCGGCGGCCGGTCCGACGAGCCCGACCAGGGAGGAGCCCCCGTGGCCCACAGCGCGTCGTCCACCCAGTCCACCGGGCGGCATGCCGTCAGCGCCGAGCCCTCGGTGGGGTCGCTGGTGCAGAGCGCCATGGCCGACGTGTCCACGCTCGTCCGCGCGGAGATCGAGCTGGCCAAGGCCGAGGTCAGCCGCTCGGCGAAGAAGGCCGGCGTGAGCGTCGGGCTGTTCGCCGTCGCGGGCGTCCTGCTGGCCTTCGCCGGCCTGTTCCTGTTCATCATGCTCGCCGAGCTGTTCACCTGGCTGGGTCTGCCCCGTTGGGTGTCCTACCTGATCGTCACGGTCGGCCTGCTGCTGGTCGCGGCCGTGGCCGGGCTGGTCGGTCAGCGGATCCTCAAGAAGATCGACAAGCCCGAGCGGACGATGGAGTCGCTGCGCGAGTTGCCCGAGGTGATGCACCGCGAGGCTCCCGGCACCCGCCGCCGCGCCCTGCCGACGGTGAGCAACGGGCGCGTCGAGCGGCGCTCCCCCGACACCTACCTGGTCTGAGCGGCGCGAGCGGGCGGCCCGGGGGCGCCCCCGCCGACGAGCGGCCCGACGCGACCAGCGTCCTGCTGCCCGGCCCCTGGCTGCACCGGGACGCGTCGGCCAACGGCGTCCGGCTGCACCTCGCCGAGGCCGGGGAGGGCCCGCTGGTCCTGCTGCTGCACGGGTTCCCGCAGTACTGGTGGACCTGGCGCGCCCAGCTGCCGGTCCTCGCCGAGGCGGGCTTCCGCGCCGTCGCCCCCGACCTGCGCGGCTACGGCGCCAGCGACAAGCCGCCGCGCGGCTACGACCTGCCGACGGCGGCCAGCGACGTCGCCGCGCTGGTACGCGCCCTCGGCGAGCAGGACGCCGTCGTCGTCGGGCACGACTGGGGCGGGCTGGTCGCCTGGACGATGGCCGCGCTGCACCCGCGCAGCGTCCGCCGTCTCGTCGTCGTCTCGATGGCCCACCCGCGGCTGCTGCGCGCGGGGCTGCGCGACCGCGCCCAACGGCGGGCGCTGCGCCACGTGCTGGGCTTCCAGGTCCCCCGGCTGCCCGAGCGGCGGCTGACCCGGGCCGACGACGACCCGGTCGCCGACTTCCTGCGCCGCTGGGCCGGGCCGGACTGGACGCACACCGCCGACTTCGCCGAGGCGGTCGAGCGCTACCGCTCCGCCGCGCGGATCCCGCAGGCGGCCTACGGGTCGATGGAGTACTTCCGCTGGGCCGGCCGCTCGCAGGTGCGGCCCGACGGGCTGCGCTTCGCCCGCCGGATGGCCGCCCCGGTCACGGCGCCCACCCTGCAACTGCACGGCGCGCTGGACCCGCTGGTCCTGCCGCGGACCGCACGCGGCTCGGGCCGCTACGTGGCCGGCGCCTACGAGTGGCGCGAGCTGCCCGGCGTCGGGCACTTCCCGCCCGAGGAGGCCGCCGCCGAGGTCAGCGCCGCGATCGCCACCCGGGCGAGGTGACGTGCCGGAACGGCCCGCCCTCAGGGTCCTGGTGACGTGCTGCAGCGGGGCCCTTCATTCGCAGGGGCCGGTGTCGGCCGCAGCGGTCGCGGTGGCGCCCGCCTGGGCAGCCGCGGCCACCTGCTGCGCGGTCAGCGCGTACCCGGTGGCCGGGTCGTCGATCGCCGAGGCGAACACCACCCCGAGCACCTGGCCGGCGGGGTCGAACAGCGGCCCACCGGAGTTGCCGGCACGCACCGCGCCGCGGAGGGCGTAGACGTCCCGCTGCACGGTCCCGGTGTCGCGGAAGTCCGGGCCGCTGATCGGGAGCCGGTCGCGGACGCGGGCGGGACCGACGAACAGGGGGCCGCCGCCGGGATAGCCCATGATGATCGCGTCGTCGCCGGTGTCCGACACCTCCGCGGCGAAGCTGAGCGGCACCTGCGGCAGGTCGGGGACGGCGAGCACGGCGACGTCGAGCTGCTCGTCGACGTACACCGCCGTCGCCTCGTACTCCTCACCCTCGGCCTCGACCACGGGCTCGGCCACCCCGGCGAGCACGTGGGCGTTGGTCATCACGCGACCGGGCGCGTAGACGAAACCCGACCCGTCGATCTGCCGCGAGCACGACGGCGCGATGCCGCTGATCTTCACCACCGACCCGCTCACCTGGCCGACGACGGGGCTGCTGGCCAGCGCCTGGTCCGGTGTGTCGACCTCGCGCGCCTCGGTGGGGGTCAGCGGGTCGAGGACGTCGGGCAGCCCGCGCCGGTCGATCGCCTCCCGCAGCGAGTCGTAGACCGCCCGCACGCTGCCGGGCACCGTCTGGTCGACGGCCTGCACCAGGGCGGACTTGCGGACCTGGCCGGCCAGTTGCGGGAAGGGCGCGAGGGCCAGCGGCGTGGCCACCATCCAGGCGACCAGCAGCACGGCCACCGCCGACAGCACGGCACCCGCGACGGAGTCGAGCACCTCCGCCGGCTCCCAGGTGACCCGGCGGCGGACCGCCCGGCCGACGGCACCGGCGACCAACTGCCCGAGCAGGGCCCCGGCGAGGACGACGACGAGCGCGGCGAACACGCGGGTGACCGGTGTGCTGTCCAGCCGGTCGGCGACGGGCCCGGACAGCTGGGCGCCGAGCACCGCGCCGCCGAGGAAGCCGAGGAAGGACGTGGCCGAGACCAGCAGGCCCTGCCGGAAACCGGAGTAGGCGAAGACGAGCGCGAGCCCGATGAGGACGACGTCCACCAGCGACATGGCTCAGCCGCGCACCGTCATGACGCCGACCTGGCCGAGCTGGATGTGGAAGGTGCAGTCGAACGGGTGGTCGCCGGGTGCGGTCACCTCGAACTCGATGGTCTCGCTCTCCCCCGGCGCGAGCAGCGGGATCTCCTCGGTGATCTCCTCCGGACCGGCGCCGGGGCGGAACCGCAGGTTGTGGGTCATCTGCTCCGCGGTGCTGGTGAGGGTCAGCCGCACCCGCCCGGGGTCGACGGTGAACGTCTCGGGCACGAACACGTAGTCGTCGGGGGTCTCGATGGTGACCTCCTGGACGCCGTCCTCGGCCACGGTCACCCGGCCCAGCGACGGGTCGGTCGACGGCGCCGCCGCGGCCCCGTCGTCGTCGCCGGAGCCGCAGCCGGCCAGCGTCCCGGCCGCCAGCACCGCACCGGTCAGCGCCACCGGGAGGCGGCGCGTCCACATCGCGCTCATCGCCGCGGAACCGTACGCGCCGCGGGGGCGCCCGGGGCGCCGTCGGCGACCGTCGGCGCGGCGGCGTCCTCGGCGCCGCCCTCGCCGAGGGAGCCCGGGACCGCAGCCGGCCGCACCCCGGCGGAGGCCAGCGGCCGCACGTCGCGGGCGTTCCACGGCCGGGCGAGGCCCGCGGCCTCGAGCAGCGCGTCGAGCAGGCCTGCGGTGAAGCCCCACACGACCATCCCGGCGACGCCGAACGCCGGGCCGACGTAGCCGGCCGGGTGGCGGACGCGGAACCGGTTCACGGGGTCGGTGAGGTCGGCCAGCGGCACCCGGGCCACCCGCGCCACCTCCGCCGGGTCGCCGACCGCGACGTCGGCGGGGTCGTCCCACCAGGCCACCACGGGGACGACGAGGTTGTCCGACGGGCCGAGGAACAGCTCGGGCAGCGTCGCGAGCACGCGCACGCCGGCCGGGTCGACGCCGGCCTCCTCGTGCGCCTCCCGCAGCGCCGTCGCCACCGGGTAGTCCTCGCCGGGGTCGGCGCCGCCCCCGGGGAACGCCGGCTGGCCGGCGTGGGTGCGCAGCCGGGCGGACTTCTCGATGAGCAGGACGTCGGCGCCGCGCGGGCCCTCGCCGAAGAGGACCAGCACCGCCGAGCGGCGGGCGGTGTCGCTGGGAGCACCCAGCCGGTGCCGCAGCGGCAGGTCGGCGGAGGCGGTCAGCAGCCGCTGCAGGTACTCGGGCAGGTCGGCGGTGTCGACGCCGGGCAGCACGCCGGTCACAGCTGCACCCCGAGGTGCTCGGCGACCAGCGCGCGCAGCTCGTCGACCGAGGCCACCGGGCCGACCTTGGTGTGCACGAGCGCGCCGTCGGCGTCGACGAAGTAGGTGAACGGCAGGACGTTGAGCCCGAGGGCGTCCATCAGCGCACCGTCGCCGTCGAAGGCGCTGGGGAAGGTGACGCCGGCGTCGGTGGCGAAGGAGTCGGCCTGCGGCACGCCGTCCTTGCTGATGACGCCGACCACGGCGACCCGGCCGGCGGCGGTGTCGGCGAGGTCCTGCACCAGCGGGAGCTCCTCGCGGCAGGGGGTGCACCAGCTCGCCCACAGGTTGACCACGGTGGGCACGCCCGGGGCGCGGCCGAGGTCGAGGGTGCCCCCGCCCGGGCAGGGCAGCTCCACCGCGGGCAGGGTCGCCGCCCCGCGCGCCGGCGCGTCGGGCTGCTCGGCACAGGCCTGCAGCGGCGCGCTCCAGGTCGGGGAGGCGGCCGGGGGCTGCCCCGCGTCGGCGTCCTCCGCCGCCGTGCACGCCGACAGGGTGGCGGCCAGCCCGAGCAGGAGAGCGGCCGCCCGCCGTGCCGCGCTCCCCCGGGACCCGGCGCTCACTCGGTGTCCGACGCCGCGGGCGTCTTGACCAGCTTCACGGCGGCCTCGGGGTCCGTGGGGCCGATGCCGTAGGACGGGCACCAGCGGGCCAGCTCGCACGCGCCGCAGGCGGCCTTCTTGGCGTGGCAGACCCGGCGGCCGTGGAAGATCACGCGGTGGCTGAACATGGTCCAGTCGCGCCTGGGGACCAGCTCGGCGACCTCGGCCTCGACCTTGACCGGGTCCTCCTCGGCGGTCCACCCGAAGCGGCGGACCAGCCGGCCGAAGTGGGTGTCGACGGTGAGCCCGGGGACGTCGAAGGCGTTGCCCAGGACGACGTTCGCCGTCTTGCGGCCGACCCCGGGCAGCGTGACGAGGTCGGCCATCCGGCCGGGCACCTCGCCGTCGAACCGCTCGACCAGGGCCTGCGCGAGCCCCAGCACGGAGTTGGCCTTGGCGCGGAAGAAGCCGGTGGGCTTGAGGATCTCCTCGAGGTGGGCCCGGTCGGCACCGGCCAGCGCCACGGCGTCGGGATACGTGGCGAAGAGCGCGGGGGTGACCTTGTTCACCGTCTTGTCGGTGGTCTGCGCCGAGAGCACCGTGGCCACGAGCAGCTCGAAGGCGTTGGTGAAGTCGAGCTCGCAGTGCGCGTGGGGGTGGAGGACGGCCAGCTCACGGGCCATGCGGCGGGCACGGCGGGTGCGGGCCAGCGGCGTCTCGTCCGGGTCGAACGGAGAGGCCGGGCGGGCGGGAGCGCGGCGCCGCGAGGGGCGCGCGTAGGCCGGCGTGGACACGCGGTCGAGGGTATGCGTCACCGGCGACAGCACCGGGGCCGTGCCACCATGACGGTAGAGGCCCGCCGGCAGCGACGGAAACCAGGAGGTGACGTGGTCGCGCTCATCGTCATCCTCTTCCCGCCGATGGTCATCGCCTTCCTGCTCGTCATGGAGCGCGTCGAGGAGCCCCTGCGCCGGCCGACGTCGCCGCGCGAGGTGGCCGAGTTCCTCCAGTCGGCCACCCCGGGCGAGGTCGACACGCTGGCCGCCTCGGGCATCCGCCGGGCCATGGCGCGGTGGCGCCGCCGGCGCCGCTCGCGGGTGCAGCGGAGCACCGAACCGATCGTCTGAGCGAGGACCACCACCTCACCAGTCCGGGGGTGCCCTCCCGTACCGATCGGGTGACGGCGGGCACAGCCGCCTAGACTCCCTACGGATGCGGGCGGCTCCGTCCGCAGGGAGACGCGACGCGAACGGTGGGTGGAGAGACACGTGGTGGACGAGGTGCTGGCCCAGTCCGGGCTCTTCCAGGGGCTCTCGGAGGAGGCCGTCGACCCGGTCGCCAGCCGTCTGGAGACGATCACCCTCCCGCGGGGCCGGGTCGTGTTCAACGAGGGTGAGCCCGGCGACAGCCTGTACATCGTCCTGACCGGGAAGATCAAGCTGTCCCGCCGCTCCCCCGACGGCCGCGAGAACGTCCTCGCCGTCATGGGGCCCTCCGACCAGTTCGGCGAGCTGTCGGTGTTCGACCCCGGCCCGCGCACGGCGACCGCCACCGCGGTCACCGACGTCAAGCTGGCGAAGATGCCCCAGTCGGTGCTGCGCCCGTGGATCGAGGCGCACCCGGAGGTCGGCGAGCGGCTGCTGCACGTGCTGGCCCGCCGGCTGCGGCGCACCAACGACTCCGTCGCCGACCTGATCTTCACCGACGTCCCGGGCCGCGTCGCGAAGGCGCTGCTGCAGATGGCCGACCGCTTCGGCAGCCGCGAGACCGACGGCCTGCGGGTCAAGCACGACCTCACGCAGGAGGAGCTGGCCCAGCTCGTGGGCGCTTCCCGCGAGACGGTGAACAAGGCGCTGGCCGACTTCGTGCACCGCGGCTGGATCCAGCTGCAGGGCAAGTCGGTCGTCGTCCTCGACGAGGACCGACTCCGCCGCCGCGCGCGCTGATCGACTCGACGCGAGAGGCCCAGGACCCGTCGGGTCCTGGGCCTCTGGCACCTGGTGGCGGTGTGACCCGGAGGGTCACGAAGGGAGGGGCACCACGAGGCCGATGCGGGTGCCGTCGGGGAGCTCGGCGTAGCGGCCCTCGGGGGTCGTCCGCAGCTCCGGCATGATCGGCGTCAGCGGCTCCGGCGGGCTGCCGGCCAGCGCCGAGGCCACGTCGGGGAAGGCCGTCAGCTGGCCGAGCGTGTGGATGGTCGGCGGCAGCATCGGCCGCGCGCCCGTGCGCATCTCGGCGAGCGCGGCGTCCGGCGTCAGCCAGCTGGCCTCGTCGGCCTCCCCGGAGACGTCGCGGGCCTCCTGCCCGGCGGGCAGGGCCGCGGCGAAGAACCGGGTGTCGTAACGCCGGGTCTCCTGGGGCGGGGTCACCCAGTGCGCGAAGGGCCGCAGCAGGTCCGCCCGCAGCGCCAGGCCGCGGCGGGCGAGCAGCTCGGCCAGGGACAGCTCCCGGGTGAGCAGCGCCTGCCGCTCGGCCTCCCAGTCGTCGCCGGAGACGTCCGGGACGACGTCGCGGCCGTCGAGCGACCCGGCCAGCAGCACGCCGGCCTCCTCGAACGTCTCCCGGACCGCGGCGCACACCAGCTCCCGGGCGACCCGCTCGTCGCACCCCAGCGACGCCGCCCACTCCGCCGGCGGGGGTCCGGCCCACGCGACGTCGGTGTCGCCGTCGCGGGGGTCGACCCCGCCGCCGGGGTAGGCGGTCATCCCCCCGGCGAACGGCATCCCGCGGGTGCGCCGCAGCAGGTGGACCTCGAGGCCCGCCGCGCCGTCGCGCAGCAGCAGGACCGTGGCCGCCGGGCGGATCTCCGCCGTCATCCCCTCAGCTCGACGGTCAGCTCGACCTCCACCGGCGCGCCCAGCGGCAGCTCGGCGACGCCCACGGCGCTGCGGGCGTGCTGGCCGGCGTCGCCGAAGATCTTGCCCAGCAGCTCGCTGGCGCCGTTGACCACCCGCGGCTGGCCGCTGAAGCCCTCGGCGCTGGCCACGTAGCCGACCACCCGCACCACACGGGCGACCTGGTCGAGGCCGACGAGCCCGTCGACGGCGGCCAGCGCGTTCAGCGCGCACAGCTTGGCGTCGGCGGCGGCGTCCTCGGGGTCGACCGAGCCGCCGACCTTGCCGGTGCGCCGCAGCCCGCCGTCGACGAAGGGCAGCTGGCCGCTGGTGAACACCAGCTGCCCGGAGCGCACGGCCGGCACGTAGGAGGCGACCGGCGCAGCGACCGGGGGCAGCCGGATGCCCAGCTGGGCCAGCCGGGCGTGCCAGCTCTGGGTCCGGGGGTCCTGGGCGGAGGTCATCGCGGGCGCCTCAGCCGATCGGGCGCTTGAGGTAGGCGACCGGCTGGTCGGACCCCGCCGGGCCGGGCAGCACCGTCACGAGCTCCCACCCGTCGGTGCCCCACGAGTCGAGGATCGCCTTGGTGTTGTGGATCAGCAGCGGGATGGTGGCGTACTCCCACCTGCGGCGGGCCGGTTCGCTCATGGGCCACGACGCTAGCGCAGGACCACGGCCCCGTCCCGGCCCCCGCCTCGGCCCCTCCTGCAGGGCCCCGCCGTGCGCTCGGGGAGGGTGGGGAGCAGGAGGGCCCTCCGACTCCTAGGCTGGGCCGGGTGAGCCCCGACCTGCCCGTGCGCTGCCACTTCGTGACCGGGAAGGGCGGCACCGGCAAGACCACGGTCGCCGCGGCCCTGGCCCTGGCCCTGGCCGCCGAGGGGCACACCGTCCTGCTGGTCGAGTGCGAGGGCCGCCAGGGCATCGCGCAGCTCTTCGACACCCCGCCGCTGCCCTACGAGGAGCGCCGGGTGGCCGTCACCCGCGGCGGCGGGGAGGTGCGGGCCCTCGCGATCGACGTCGAGGAGGCCCTGCTCGAGTACCTCGAGATGTTCTACAACCTCCGCCGCGCCGGCCGGGCGCTGCGGAAGATGGGCGCGGTCGACTTCGCGACCACGATCGCCCCCGGCCTGCGCGACGTCCTCATCACCGGGAAGGTCAAGGAGGCGGTCACCCGCCGCAAGGACGGCCGTCGCGTGTACGACGCCGTCGTCGTCGACGCCCCGCCCACCGGGCGGATCACCCGCTTCCTCAACGTCACCAGCGAGATGGCCGGCCTCGCCCGCTCCGGCCCGATCAAGACCCAGAGCGACGGCGTCATGGCGGTGCTGCGCTCCCCGCAGACGGCGGTGCACCTGGTCACCCTGCTCGAGGACATGCCGGTGCAGGAGACCGCCGACGCCATCGCCGAGCTGACCGCGGTCGGCCTGCCGGTCGGGACGGTGATCGTCAACATGGCCACCGAGCCGGCGCTCCCGGCCGACGACCTCCGCTGCGCCGCCGAGGGCCGGCTCACCGGCTCCGACCTCGCGCCGGGCCTGACGGCGGCGGGCCTGCCCCAGGACGGCGAGCTGGCCGACGCGCTGGCCGCGGAGGTCGTCGAGCACGCCCAGCGCTGGGCCGCCCAGGACGCGCTGCGCGCCCGCGTGGAGTCCCTGGGCCGCCCGACGGTGGAGCTGCCGCTGCTGCCCGGGCCGATGGACCTCGGCTGCCTGTTCGAGCTGGCCGGCCGGCTCGAGGACGCCCTCGCCGCGGAGGTGGCGGCGTGAGCGCGGCCGCCGCCGACGACGCCGCCCGCCCGGGCCGCGCGGCCGGCTCGCCCCGGCAGGCACCGTCCATGGACCTCGCCGCGCTCATCACCGACCCCGCGACCCGCATCGTGGTCTGCTGCGGCTCCGGCGGGGTGGGCAAGACGACGACGTCGGCCGCGCTCGCGCTGGCCGCCGCGGAGGCCGGCCGCCGGGTCGTCGTCCTGACCATCGACCCCGCGCGCCGGCTGGCCCAGTCGCTGGGCCTCGAGGAGCTCGACAACGAGCCGCGGCGGGTCGAGGTCCCGGGGATCCCCGGCGACCTCAACGCGATGATGCTGGACATGAAGCGCACGTTCGACGACATCGTCGTGGCGCACTCGACCCCCGAGCGGGCCGAGCAGATCCTGGCCAACCCCTTCTACCAGACCCTCTCCTCGTCCTTCGCCGGCACGCAGGAGTACATGGCGATGGAGAAGCTGGGCCAGCTGCGGGCGGCCGACACGTGGGACCTCATCGTCGTCGACACGCCCCCGTCGCGGTCGGCACTGGACTTCCTCGACGCCCCCAACCGGATGAGCCGCTTCCTCGACGGCACGATGATCCGGCTGCTCATGGCGCCCAGCCGGGCCGGGTTCCGGTTCGCCAGCGCCGGCTTCCTGTTCTTCAGCCGGATCATCAGCAAGGTCCTCGGCGGCCAGCTGCTCCGCGACATCTCCGCGTTCGTGTCCGCCCTGGACACCATGTTCGGCGGGTTCCGCGAGCGGGCCACCGCCACCTACGAGCTGCTGCACCGGCCGGGTACGTGGTTCGTCGTCGTCGCCACCCCCGAGCCCGACGCGCTGCGCGAGGCCTCCTACTTCGTCGACCGGCTCTCCGCCGAGGGCATGCCGCTGGCCGGCCTGGTGCTCAACCGGACCCACCCGCCGGCGAGCACCCGGCTGTCGGCCACCCGCGCCGAGGCCGCCGCCGAGGCGGTCGGTGACGGCGACGGCGCCCCCGCCGCCCTCGTCGCCGGGGCGCTCCGGGTGCACGCCGAGCGGATGGCGCTGGCCACGCGCGAGCAGCGACTGGCCGACCGGTTCACCAGCGCCCACCCCGAGGTGGGCATGCGGGCGGTGCCGGCCGCTGCCGGCGACGTCCACGACATCGAGGGGCTGCGGGCGATGGCCGAGGCGCTGACCGGCCCCGACGACGACACGCCGACCGGCGTGCCCCGCACCCGGGTGCTGCCCGCGCGCCGCAGCTGAGGGAGCGCCACGGGGGGTCACGCACCGTACATTGGCGGTGATGTCTGCTGCCTCCCGCGCCAGGGTCCTGGCCAAGCTCGCCGCGATGATCGTCGTGGCCGGCGCGCTCGTCGCCGGCATGTTGCTGCCCGTGGTCGGAGGCGCGGGAGTGGCGGCGCGCAACTCGGCGTCGCTGCTCGACGCGTTGCCGGTGGAGCTCACCGACGCCACCCCCGCGGGCAACTCCCGGGTGCTGGCGGCCGACGGCTCGCTGATCACGAACTTCTACACCAACAACCGCACGGTGGTGACCTCCGACGAGATCTCGGAGGTCATGAAGCAGGCGCTGGTCGCCATCGAGGACTCGCGCTTCTACGACCACAACGGCCTCGACGTGCAGGGCACGCTGCGCGCCGCGGTGACCAACCTGTCGGCCGGGTCGGTGCAGGAGGGCGGCTCGACGATCACCCAGCAGCTGGTCAAGCAGACCCTGCTGGAGACCGCCGACACCCCGGAGGAGCGGACGGCGGCCACCGAGCAGGACGGCGTCGAGGGCCTGTCCCGCAAGCTGCGCGAGGCCCGGCTGGCCCTCGCCCTGGAGGAGACCTACTCCAAGGACGACATCCTGACCCGCTACCTCAACATCGTGTACTTCGGGCGCGGCGCCTACGGCATCCAGGCCGCCGCCCAGCGCTACTTCAGCGTCAACGCGATCGACCTGACCCTCCCCCAGGCCGCGATGCTGGCCGGGCTGGTGCAGAGCCCGGCCAACGACGACCCGATCACCAACCCGGAGAACGGCCAGACGCGGCGCAACCAGGTGCTGCAGCGGATGTTCGACCTCGGCCTGATCAGCGAGGCCGAGCTGACCGAGATCTCCGCCCAGCCGGTGCAGGTGGCCGAGGGCCTCAGCCCGCCCAACGGCTGCATCGACGCCGTCGTCGGCGGCTTCTTCTGCTCCTACATGCAGGGCTACCTGACCGGCGTCCTCGGCATCACCCAGGAGCAGCTGGACAACGGCGGGCTGACCATCCAGACGACGCTGGACCCGCAGCTGCAGACCCTCGGCGACCAGGCCGTCCTCAACACCCTGCCGATGGGCGCCGAGCTGGCCGGCGTGTTCACCGCCGTCAAGCCGGGCACCGGCGACGTGCTGGCGATGAGCGTCAACCGGCGCTTCGGCTGCTCGGACCCCGACTGCGAGTCCGTCGTGCTCCACGCGGCGGCCAGCAAGGGCGCCGGCTCGACCTACAAGACGTTCACCGCCGCGGCAGCACTCGAAGCGGGCATCGGGGCCGGCACCGTGATCACCACGCCGGGCAACCAGTACACGTCCCGCGTCTTCCGCGGCCCCTCCTGCGGGGGCGACCGCGAGCAGTCCGACGGGATGTACTGCGTCCGCAACGTCGGCAACTACCCCGACACGCTCGACATGGTGGGGGCGCTCGTCCGCTCCTCCAACACCTACTTCCTCGCGCTGGAGGACCGCCTCGGCAGCGTGGAGGGCCCGGTGCGCATGGCCGAGCGGATGGGCATGACCTTCGACCAGCCCACGCAGAACTCCGCCGACACGATCATCGACGGCGAGTTCGGGTCGTTCACCCTGGGCGCGGAGGCCACCAGCCCGCTGGACCTGGCCAACGCCTACGCCACCCTGGGCGCCCAGGGCACGATGTGCCGGCCGATGCCGCTGGTGCAGGTCCTCGACCGCAACGGCCAGCCCCTCACCGGCGACGACGGCCAGCCCCTCGTCACGGACGACAACTGCACCCCGGAGTCGATCCCGCCCAACATCGCCAACACGCTGGCCACCATCCTCGTCGGTGACACCGCCCTGCCGGAGGGCACCGGCACCCGGGCGGCGATCCCCGGGCACGTGATCGCCGGCAAGACCGGTACCGCCCAGGGCCGCGACTCGGTGGCCTTCGTCGGGGTCATGCCCGAGTACGCCGGCAGCGTCATGGTCTTCAACCCCAAGACCAAGCAGGACGTCGGCGGCTACGGCGGCAACATGCCGGCGACCATCTGGCGGGACGCCTTCGCGCCCTACCTCGCCGACAAGCCCACGTCGGCCTTCCCGCCGGCCGACCCGGCACTGATGGGTGGCGGCCCGGCTCCCGGCCCGCCCGGTGGCGGCGGCAACGGCGGCGGCAACGACGGTGGCAACGGCGGTGGAGGAGACGGCGGCCGGGGCGGCTGGAACGGCGGCGGCGGGCGGAACGGCGGCTAGACGAGAGCGCGCGGCTCATCCCAGCTGACGGCGGACCTCCGCGGCGACGCGGCCGCCCTCGGCCCGGCCGGCGGCGGCCGCGTTGGCCGCGCCCATGACCCGGCCCATGTCCTTCATGCCGGTGGCGCCGGTGCGGGTGATCGCGTCGGCCACCAGCGCGGCGAGGTCGGCGTCGTCGAGCTGCGCGGGCAGGTAGTCGGCCACGACCTCGCCCTCGGCGCGCTCGCGGCCGGCCTGCTCGCCGCGGCCGGCGGCGTCGAACGCCTCGGCCGCCTCGCGGCGCCGCTTGGCCTCCCGCCGCAGCACCCCGAGCACCTCGTCGTCGGACAGCTCGCGGGCCTCCTTGCCGGCGACCTCCTCCGCGCTCACCGCCGCGAGCACCATCCGCAGCGTCGCGGTGCGCAGTTCGTCGCGCGACTTCATGGCGGAGGTCAGGTCGGCGCGCAGGCGATCCTTGAGGTCGGACACGCCTCCCAGCCTGGCACGACGCCGCAAGCACGCCCGCGCCGGCGGCAGGGCCGGCCCGTAGGCTCGGGCACCGTGCGCTGGTACACCGCCCTGCCCACGGCCGCCGTCGCCACCGGCACCGCGACCGTGGCCTACGCCTCGCTGTACGAGCGCACCCGCTGGACCCTGCGCCGCTTCGACGTCCCCGTCCTCGCCCCGGGCTCGGCGCCGCTGACCGTGCTGCACCTGTCGGACCTGCACATGACCGCCGGGCAGCGCTCCAAGCAGGACTGGGTGGCCGCGCTCGACGGGCTCGAGCCCGACCTGGTGGTCGACACCGGCGACAACCTCGCCGGCACCGACGCCGTCCCCGCCGTGCTGCGCTCGCTGGACCCGCTGCTGGACCGCGCGGGCGTCTTCGTCACCTCGTCCAACGACTACTACGCCCCGCGACCGAAGAACCCGGTGAGCTACCTCACCCGAAGCGAGAAGCGGGTGCACGGCGGCGAGCTGCCCTGGCGCGACATGCGCGACGCGTTCACCGCCCGCGGCTGGCTGGACCTCACCAACGCCCGCGGCGAGCTCACCGTCGCCGGCCGGCGGCTGTCCTTCGCCGGCCTCGACGACCCCCACCTGCAGCGGGACCGCTACGACGAGGTCGCCGGGCGCGCCGACCCCACCGCCGACCTGCGGATCGGCGTCGTGCACTCCCCCGAGCCCCGGGTGCTCGACCGGTTCGTCGCCGACGGCTACGACCTGCTGCTGTGCGGCCACACGCACGGCGGCCAGTTGCGGGTGCCCTTCTACGGCGCGCTGGTGACCAACTGCGGCATCGACCGCGAGCGCGCCCGCTGGCTGCACCGGTGGGCCGGACCGTCGCCGGAGCGGCCCGCCGGCACCTGGCTGCACGTCTCCGCCGGCCTGGGCACCAGCCCGTTCGCGCCGGCCCGCTTCGCCTGCCCGCCGGAGGCGACGCTGCTCACGCTGACCGCGCGACCCGCATGACCCGGCGCCGGGCCGGCTCCGCGGCTCGGTTACAGTGGTCGAGGCACACCCGGGGTGTGGCGCAGCTTGGTAGCGCGCGTCGTTCGGGACGACGAGGCCGCAGGTTCAAATCCTGTCACCCCGACCCACCGCTCAGGGGCCGCCGGAAGGCGGCCCCTGAGCGCGTTCCGGGCCCGTTCCGGTTGGACTCCCCCCGGGACGGGCACCGAGGAGCCCGATGACCGAGTGGTTGCTCCTCCTCGCCGCCGTGGTGCTCACGGCCTGCACCGGCTTCTTCGTCGCGGCCGAGTTCTCCCTGACGACGGTCGACCGCGGCCGCGTCGAGGACGCTGCCCGCGCCGGCGACGCGGGTGCGGGCAGCGTCGTGGCCGCGCTGCGGTCGCTGTCGACCCAGCTGTCCGCGGCCCAGCTGGGCATCACGCTGACCACGCTGGTCGTCGGCTACCTGGCCGAGCCCGCCATCGGCCAGCTGCTGCACGGCCCGCTGGAGGCCCTGGGCCTGTCCGCGGGGGCGGCCACGGGCGTCTCCTACGGCCTCGCGCTGGCCCTGGCGACGACGCTGCAGATGCTGCTGGGCGAGCTCGGGCCCAAGAACCTCGCCATCGCCAACCCGCTCGGGGTGGCCCGCTGGGTGGCGCCGGGGATGCGCGCGTTCACCGCCGTGTTCGGCGTCGTCGTCCGGTCCCTGCAGCGGCTGGCCAACGCCATCGTGCGGCGGCTGGGCTTCGAGCCGAAGGAGGAGCTGGACTCCGCGCGCGGCGCCGAGGAGCTGGCCTCCGTCGCCCGCCGCTCGGCCGCCGAGGGCGACCTCTCCCCCGTCGCGGCCCGGCTGCTCGAGCGGTCGCTGGGCCTGCGCGCCAAGTACGCCACCGACGTCATGACCCCGCGGACCCGGCTGTGGACGCTGCGGGCCAGCGCGACCGCCGCCGACGTGATCACCGCGGCCACCGAGTCGGGCAACTCGCGTTTCCCCGTCTACGGCTCCGACCTCGACGAGGTCACCGGCGTCGTGCACGTCAAGCGGGCGGTCGCCGTGCCGGAGGCCGAGCGCACCCGGCGCACCGCCGCGGAGCTGGCCGACCCGGTGCTGGCGGTGCCGTCGTCGCTGCGGCTGGAGCGGCTGCTGGACCTGCTGCGCGAGCAGGGCCTGCAGATCGCCCTGGTCGTCGACGAGTGGGGCGCCACCCACGGCGTGGTGACGCTCGAGGACATCGTCGAGGAGCTGGTCGGCGAGATCACCGACGAGACCGACCGCCCGCTGCGGACGCTGCGCCGCCTGGGGGAGAACCAGTGGGTGGTGTCGGGGCTGCTGCGGCCCGACGAGGTGCTCGAGCGCACCGGGGTCGCGGTGCCCGAGGGCCGGTACGAGACGCTGTCGGGGTTCCTCGCCGAGCGGCTGCAGCGGCTCCCCGAGGTGGGCGACACCGTCGAGCTGGAGGGCGCCCGGCTGACCGTGGAGTCCCTCGACGGCCGGCGGGTCGCGCGGGTGCGGGCCGAGCGGACGGTCGTCCTGCCGGCCGGCGCGACCGCGTCGGCCCGGCAGCGCGCCGAGCGGGCGGTGGCGGCATGAGCGACGCCGTCAGCCTGCTGGTCCTGGTCGCCCTGCTGCTGGGCAACGCGTTCTTCGTCGCCGCGGAGTTCGCGCTGGTGTCGGCCCGGGTCGACCAGATCGAGCCGCGCGCGGAGGCGGGCTCCCCGCGGGCGGCGAAGACGCTGGCCGCGATGCGCAACGTCTCGCAGAACATGGCCGGCGCGCAGCTGGGCATCACGCTGTGCTCGCTGGGCCTGGGCGCCGTCGGCGAGCCCGCCGTCGCCCACCTCATCGAGGCACCGCTGCACGCCCTCCACGTCCCCGACGCGCTGCTGCACCCGATCGCGCTGGTCATCGCGCTGTCGCTGGTGACGGTGCTGCACATGGTGCTCGGGGAGATGGTGCCCAAGAACATCACCATCGCCGGGCCCGACCGCGCGGCGATCGTGCTGGGCCCCGCGCTGGCCGCCTTCACCCGGCTGCTCAAGCCGGTCATCTGGTTCTTCAACACCACGGCCAACGTGTTCGTGCGGCTGTTCGGCGCCACCCCGACCGACGAGGTGGCGGCCAGCTTCGACGAGGCCGAGATCCGGTCGATGATCACCCAGTCGCGGCGGGAGGGGCTGCTGGGCACCGAGGTCAGCGAGCTGGCCGCCGGGGCGCTGCAGTTCGAGCAGCACACGGTCGAGGACGTGCTGCTGCCGATGGACACCGTGGTCACCGTGCCGCGCTCGGTCACGCCGCGGCAGCTGGAGGCCGTCGTCGCCGAGCACGGGTTCAGCCGCTACCCGGTCACCGGCGGGGACGGCGCCCTGCTGGGCTTCGTGCACGTCAAGGACGCCCTGCGCATCGCCGGCGGCGACCGCGACCGGCCGGTGCCCGACGAGCTCCTGACGCCGCTGGTACCCATCACGCCGGGCACGAAGCTGCCCGAGGTGCTCTCGGAGATGCGCGCGCAGGGCGCCCACCTGGGCGGCGTGGTGGCCGCCGACGGCGGGGAGCGGCGCACCGTCGGCCTCGTGGCGCTCGAGGACGTGCTCGAGCTGCTCATCGGCGACGTCCGCGACGCCGCCGCCGAGCACACCCGCGCGATGGCCGACCGGGCCACCCGCGGCGGCCGGAACCGCAGCGAGTACCCGGCCGGTGCCGGCGCCGGAGGCCGCTGACCGCAGGTCCCGCCGCCCCTCCCGGGGCGCGGGCACAGGTCCCACGTCGCATCATCGGGGTGACGGACGCCACACCGACGAGGGGGACGGCATGAGCACGGACGCACCCACCGACACGACGGGTCCCGCCCCCGCCGACGACGCCGTCGACGCGGCGGCCATCCGCGAGGCGCTGTACACCGACGGCATCACCGCGCTCAAGGGCGCCTTCCCCCGCTCCTGGGTCGAGCAGCTGCGCGAGGACGTCGACGCCGCGTTCGAGGAGGCACGCGACCGCGAGGGCGGCGCCGTCGGACGGGGTCCGAACCGCTGGTACGTGGAGATCCACCCGCAGGCGCTGCGCGGTTTCGTCGACCTGGTCGACCACCCCTGGGTCCGGACCGCGTGCGAGACCGTCCTCGGGCCGGACTACACGATCGTCGAGGTGGGCTTCGACGTCCCGTTCCCCGGTGCGATGGACCAGCCGTGGCACCGGGACTTCCCCAGCCCGCGGGAGACGCGGGAGGAGCGGCGGCTGACCTCCCTGGCCTTCAACGTGACCACGGTCGACACGGTCGACGAGATGGGGCCCTTCGAGGTCGCCCCGGGGACGCAGTGGGAGACCGGCGAGGACTTCGACCACGGGATGTTCCCGCCGGAGAGCGAGTACCCGCGCTACGAGGCGCTGGCCGTCCGGAAGTACCCGCAGATGGGCGACATCTCGGTCCGCTCCGCCCTGACGCTGCACCGCGGGACGCGGAACCGCTCCCAGCTCTCCCGCCCGGTGCTGGTCCTGGGCGTCGACGCGCCCGGAGCCGGCAACGACGAGCACCACGACCTCGCGGTGACCCACCACTACTGGGCGGAGCTGCCCCAGCGGGTGCGGGACCACCTGCGCTGCCCCGTCGTCGACGAGCTCCGCCCGATCGTCCAGAAGCACACGATCGAGGGCCTGGTGATGGGCTGAGCCCGACACCCCGGCGGCGCGCTCCGGGGTGCGGGCACGATGGACCGGTGACCGCCGAGCCGACCGCGTCCACCCTCCCGCCCGACGTCACCGCCCGGTGGCAGGCCCGCTTCCGCGCCCCGCGGGTCAGCCTGCCCGACTGGGCGCTGCACGCCCCGCAGCGCAGCCTGTACGCCTCCGACGTCAGCGGCGTGGTCGAGCAGTACGCCTGGGACCGCACCACCGACGCCCACCGGCAGGTCACCGACCGGCCCAACGGCACGCTGATCGGCACGCTCTCCCCCGACGGGGAGCAGATCTGGTGGTTCGCCGACACCGACGGCGACGAGTTCGGCGTCTGGATGGTGCAGCCCTTCGCCGGCGGCGAGGACCGGGTCGCCGTCCCCGAGGTCGGGCCGGCCTACCCCGCGGGGCTGGAGATCGGCTCCTCGCTGGTCGCGGTCGGCCGGTCCACCGACGACGGCAGCGAGCTGTGGCTGGCCCCCGCCGACGGGACGCCGCGGGTGGTCTACCGGCACGAGGACCCCGCCTCGGTGGACGCGCTCACCCTCGACGACGAACTGCTGGTGATCTCGCACTCCGAGCACGGCGACCCGCGCTACCCGGCGCTGCGCGTGCTGCACACCGACGACGACTCGGTCGTCGCCGAGAAGTGGGACGGCGAGGGCCGCGGCCTGCACGCCCTGGAGTTCGCCCCGCTGCCCGGCGACCGGCGGCTGCTGGTCGGCCACGAGCGCCGCGGCCGCGAGGAGCTGCTGGTCTGGGACGTCGCCGCCGACACCGAGACCGAGATCGTGCTCGACCTGCCCGGCGACGTGACCGCCGGCTGGTACCCCGACGGCTCGGCGCTGCTGGTGGGCCATGACCACGCCGCCCGCAGCGAGCTGTACCGCTACGACCTCGGCAACGGGGCACTGGAGCGGCTGGACACCCCGCGCGGCGTCGTCCGCGGCGCCACCGCCCGGCCCGACGGCACCGTCGAGCTGGCCTGGTCGAACTCCGAGCGCCCGCCGGTGATCCGCCGCGCCGACGGGCCGGTGGTGCTGGCCGCGCCCGGGGAGGAGCCGCCGGCCGCCTACCCGGTCGAGGACCGCTGGGTGCCCGGCCCGGGCGGTGACGTCCACGCGCTGGTGGTCCGCCCGGCCGGCGAGCCCCCGTACGCCACGGCGTTCCTCGTCCACGGCGGCCCCGAGTCGGCCGACGACGACAGCTACCGCGCCCGCCGCGCGGCCTACGTGGACGCCGGGTACGCGGTCGTGCACGTCAACTACCGCGGCTCCACCGGCTACGGCAGCGCCTGGCGCGACGCCCTGACCGGCCGGCCCGGACCCACCGAGCTCGAGGACGTCGCCGCCGTCTACGACGCGCTGGTCGCCGAGGGCTTCCTCGACCCGGAGCGGGCGCTGATCACCGGCGGGTCGTGGGGCGGGTTCCTCACCCTGCTGGGCCTGGGCACCCAGCCCGAACGCTGGGCGGCGGGGATCGCCGAGGTGCCGGTGGCCGACTACCTGGCCGCCTACGAGGACGAGATGGAGGGGCTGCGGGCCTACGACCGCGCGCTGTTCGGCGGCTCCCCGGAGGAGGTGCGCGACCGGTACGTGCGCTCCTCGCCGATCACCCACGTCGAGGCGGTGCGGGCGCCGGTGCTGGTGGTGGCCGGGGCCAACGACCCGCGGTGCCCGATCCGGCAGATCGAGAACTACCTGGCCCGGCTGGACGAGCTCGGCAAGCCGCACGAGGTGTACCGCTTCGACGCCGGGCACGGCTCGCTGGTCATCGAGGAGACGATCCGCCAGGTCGAGACGGCGCTGTCGTTCGCGCTGGAGCACGTGCGACCGTGACCCGGGCGGGCAGGAGCGCGACGACGGCGAGGGTGACCAGCAGGTAGAGGTCCTCGACCACGACCCCCGTGACGCCGCGGTCGTGGTGGTGGCCGGCGCGGGCGTTGGCGAACCAGACCGCCGACGACGCGAGCACCGCGGCGGTGACGGCGGCCAGCGACCCGGCCAGCGCCCGCGAGCGCTCCCGCCACCACCGCGGCGTGCCGGCCGTCGGCGGCGTGCCGAGGGCGAGGTCGACCAGCACGACCAGGGCCGGCACCAGCCAGACGAAGTGGTGCGACCAGGAGACCGGGCTGACCAGGCAGGCGGCCAGCCCGGTGAGCGCCACACCGGCCAGGTCGTCACCGGCCCGGGTCACCCGCACCGCGCGGGCCAGGACGAGGACGAGCGCGGCGGCGGCCAGCACGGCCCACACCGCCCGCGGCGGCGCCGCGGGGTCGGTCAGCCGAGCCAGCGCGCCGAGCAGCGACTGGTTGGAGGTCTTGTCCAGCGCGCCGACCCGCTCGGTCTGCCACAGCGTCTCGGTCCAGAACCGCCACGACGTCGCCGGGGCCACCGCGAGGGCCAGCAGCGTGGCGGCGGCCGCCGTCCCCACCGCGACCCCGGCGGGCCGCCACCGGCGGGTGAGCAGGAGCCAGACGACGAACAGGCCCGGGGTCAGCTTCACCGCCGCGGCCAGCCCGATGCCCACGCCGGCCCAGCGCGAGCCGCGGCGCAGCGCCGCGACGTCGGCCAGCACCAGCGCCATCAGCATCAGGTTCACCTGGCCGAAGCCGATGGTCTCCCGCACCGGCTCGACCACGAACAGCAGCGGCAGCGCGAACAGCCAGGCCCACGGCAGTGGCCAGCCGTGCCGGCGGGCCAGCGGCGTCACCAGCCACCAGGCCAGCCCGCCGAGGACGGCGGTGTTGAGCAGCACGTGCACCGTCGCCACCACCGGATGGGGCAGCAGGCCCATCGGTAGTACCAGCAGCGCGGCGAACGGCGGGTAGGTGAAGCCGTAGGGGCTGCGGCCGTAGGTGTAGTCGTAGAGGGGCTGCCCGTCGAGCCACGAGGCGACCGCGCCGCGGTAGACCCGCAGGTCGAAGAAGTCGTGCCACGGGTCGTTGGGGACGACCACCGACACGACCGCGGCGACCGCGACCAGGGCGAGGAACACCCCGACCCGGACGGCCACCCGAGTCGCCCCGTCTAGCGGCCGCGGCGGGCGAGCAGCAGCTCGGCGATCTGCACGGTGTTGAGGGCCGCACCCTTGCGCAGGTTGTCGTTGCTGACGAACAGCACCAGGCCGCGGTCGTCGTCGACGCTCTGGTCCTGCCGGATGCGCCCGACGAAGCTCGGGTCCTGGCCGGCCGCCTGCAGCGGGGTCGGGACGTCGCTCAGCTCCACGCCCGGGGCGTCGGTGAGCAGCTCGGTGGCCCGTGCCGCGGTCAGCGGCCGGGCGAACTCGACGTTGAGTGACAGCGAGTGCCCGGTGAAGACCGGCACGCGCACGCAGGTCCCGGACACCCGCAGGTCGGGGATGCCGAGGATCTTGCGGCTCTCGTTGCGGAGCTTCTGCTCCTCGTCGGTCTCGAGCGAGCCGTCGTCGACGACACTGCCGGCCATGGGGAGCACGTTGTAGGCGATGGGCCGGACGTACTTCCGCGGCTCCGGGAAGGCCACCGCCGACCCGTCGTGGGTCAGCTCGGCGGCCTTGTCGACCACGGCCCGGACCTGCCCGTCGAGCTCCTCGACGCCGGCCAGCCCGCTGCCGGAGACCGCCTGGTAGGTGCTGGCCACGAGCCGGACGAGCTCCGCCTCGTCGTGCAGCGGCTTGAGCACCGGCATCGCGGCCATGGTGGTGCAGTTGGGGTTGGCGACGATGCCGCGCGGGATCTCGTCGAGCGCCTGCGGGTTGACCTCGGCGACGACCAGCGGCACGTCGGGGTCGCGGCGGAAGGCCGAGCTGTTGTCGACGACGGTGACGCCGGCCTCGGCGAACCGCGGCGCCTGGGCGCGGGAGGTGCTCGCGCCGGCGGAGAAGAGCGCGACGTCGAGGCCGGTGGGGTCGGCGGTCGCGGCGTCCTCGACGGTGATCTCGCCGTCGCCCCATGGCAGGGTGCTGCCGGCGCTGCGGGCGGAGGCGAAGAAGCGCAGCTCGCTCACCGGGAAGCGGCGCTCGGCGAGGACCTGGCGCATCACGGCACCCACCTGGCCGGTGGCGCCGACGATCCCGACCCGCAGGCCGTCACGGGAGAAGGTGGTCATCGTCCGGTCCCTCCGTAGACCACGGCCTGCTCCTCGTCGGTCCCGAGGTCGAAGGCGTCGTGCACCGCGCGGACGGCGAGGTCGACGTCGGTGTCGCGGCAGACCACGGAGATGCGGATCTCCGAGGTGCTGATGAGCTCGAGGTTGACGCCGGCGTCGGCGAGCGCGCCGAAGAAGCGGGCCGAGACACCGGGGTGGCTGCGCATGCCGGCGCCGACCAGGCTGACCTTGCCGATGTGCTGGTCGAAGCGGACGTCGCTGAAGCCGACGGTGTTCTTGACCGCCTCCAGCGCGGCGAGCGCCGTGGGGCCGTCGCTCTTGGGCAGCGTGAAGGAGATGTCGGCGATCTTGCTGCCCTCGGCCGACACGTTCTGCACGATCATGTCGATGTTGATCTCGGCGTCGGCCAGGACGCGGAAGATCTGCGCGGCCTCGCCCGGCCGGTCCGGGACGCCGTAGACGGTGATCTTGCCCTCGCTGCGGTCGTGCGCGACGCCGGTGATGATCGCCTGTTCCACGCTGAGGTCCTCCATCGAGCCGGTCACCACGGTGCCGGGGAGCTGTGAGTAGGAGCTGCGGACGTGCACCGGGATGCCGTAGCGGCGGGCGTACTCGACGCAGCGGAGCATGAGCACCTTCGCGCCGGAGGCGGCCAGCTCGAGCATCTCCTCGTAGGTGATCGTCTCCAGCCGGCGGGCGTTGGGGACGATCCGCGGGTCGGCGGTGAACACGCCGTCGACGTCGGTGTAGATCTCGCACACGTCGGCCTGCAGCGCCGCGGCGACGGCGACGGCGGTGGTGTCCGAGCCGCCGCGGCCGAGCGTGGTGACGTCCTTGGTGTCCTGGCTGACGCCCTGGAAGCCGGCGACGATGACGATCGAGCCCTCGTCGAGCGCCGAGCGCAGCCGACCGGGGGTGACGTCGATGATCCGCGCCTTGCCGTGGCTGCTGGTGGTGATCACCCCGGCCTGGGAGCCGGTGAAGGACCGGGCCTCGTAGCCGTGGGTGTTGATCGCGATGGCGAGCAGGGCCATGGAGATGCGCTCACCGGCGGTGAGCAGCATGTCCAGCTCGCGGCCGGGCGGCTCGTCGGTGATCTGCGCGGCCTGGTCGAGCAGCTCGTCGGTCGTGTCGCCCATCGCCGAGACGACCACGACGACGTCGTTGCCGGCCTTCTTCTCCGCGACGATGCGCTCGGCCACGCGCTTGATGTGGGCGGCGGAGGCCACGGAGGAGCCACCGTACTTCTGCACGACGAGGGCCACGGGTCCACAGGCTACCGATGCCGGGGTCCGGGCCCGGGATCGAGGCAAGCCCGCGCCTTGCGTGCCCTCCCCCGGCGCGATGTGATCACCGGGTGACCGATCCCGCGGAGTGGCTGCTCGGCCCCGAGGAGCGGGGCAACGCGGCCACCGACCTGCCGGCCTGGACCGAGGGCAACCTCGCCGTGCCGCTGGTGCACGGGACCACCTACTTCGACGCGCTGGTGTCCGCCGTCGAGGTCCTCGACGAGAACGACCACCTGTTCTTCACCGACTGGCGTGGCGACCCCGACGAGGAGCTGCGGCCGGGCGGGCCGACGGTCGCGGAGCTGTTCACCGAAGCGGTGCGCCGCGGGGTGACGGTGCGCGGGCTGGTGTGGCGCTCGCACGTGGACTGGCTGTCGTTCAGCGGCCGCGAGAACCGGGCGCTGGACCGCGAAGTGGAGGACGGCGGCGGCCTGGTCGTGCTCGACCAGCGCGTGCGCCGGATGGGCAGCCACCACCAGAAGCTCGTCGTCTGCCGGCACGACCAGGACCCGACGCAGGACGTCGCCTTCGTCGGCGGCATCGACCTGTGCCACAGCCGCCGGGACGACGCCGAGCACCGCGGCGACCCGCAGTCGATCCCCATGGCCGCGGCCTACGGGCGGACACCGCCGTGGCACGACGTGCAGCTCATGGTCCGCGGTCCCGCCGTCGCGGCGCTGGACACGGTGTTCCGCGAGCGGTGGGACGACCCGACCGACCCCGACGAGGGGAACCCGATCGCACACGTGGTCGACCGGCTGCGGCGGAGCCGGATGTACGCCGACCGGCTGCCTCCCCGGCTGCCGCCCCCGCCGCCCTGCGGCCCGCACCTGGTGCAGAACCTGCGGACCTATCCCGCCATCCGCCCGCGCTACGACTTCGCCCCCGACGGCGAGCGCTCGATCGCCCGGGGCTACTCCAAGGCGATCAAGCGGGCGCGGCGGCTGATCTACCTCGAGGACCAGTACATGTGGTCGGGCGAGGTCGCCCAGCTGTTCGCCGACGCGCTGACCGAGCACCCCGACCTGCACCTGGTCGTCGTCGTGCCCCGCGTCCCCGACCAGGACGGCGCGCTGGGGTCGCGGCCGCAGTACGTGGGGCGGTGGCAGGCCCTGGAGATGTGCCGGCGGGCCGGGCGGGACCGGGTGCACGTGTTCGACGTCGAGAACCACGAGGGCACGCCCGTGTACGTGCACGCCAAGGTGTGCGTGGTCGACGACGTGTGGGCCAGCGTCGGCAGCGACAACTTCAACCGGCGGTCCTGGACGCACGACAGCGAGCTCTCCAGCGCGGTCCTCGACACCACGCTCGACCCGCGGGAGCCGCGCGACCCCGCCGGCACCGGCGACGGCGCGCGCACCTTCGCCCGCGACCTGCGGCTGGTGCTGGCGCGCGAGCACACCGACCGGGCCGAGGACGGCAGCGAGGACGCCGACCTGCTCGACCCCGACACGTTCGTCGCCACCCTCGAGGCCCAGGCCGCCGAGCTCGACGCCTGGTACGAGGCCGGCCGCCGCGGCCCGCGCCCGCGCGGCCGGCTGCGCCACCACAGCCCCGAGCAGCTCTCCCTGGCCACCCGGCTGTGGGCCACGCCGCTGTACCGGCTGGTCGACGACCCCGACGGCCGCCCCCTCCGCCTCCGCCGCCGCGGCGAGTTCTGAGCCGCCGCCGGCCGCGGACCGGGAGCCGGCGCCCTCCTCCGCGCCGCCGCCCGGCTCCCCGGTGTGGTGTCCTGCGCGCAGTAGTGCTCTGCACACACCGGTGTGCAGAGCACGAGTCAGCGAGGGCCCCTACCGCCAACGACCCTCGAGCCCTGACCACACCTGTGTGCAGAGCACTACTGTCCCCAGTTCCACATGCCTGGGACCGTCCGCAGCGCACCGACCCGATGCTGGCGACGTGTCCGACCTCGACCTGTCCGGCCTCCTGCGCCGCATCCGGCGCCTCGCCGACCTCTCGCAGCGCGAGATCGCGCAGGCGACCGGCACGCCCCGGGCGACGATCGCCGCCGCCGAGGCCGGCACGCGAGGACTCGACGCCCGGGCGCTGGCCCGGCTGGCGGCCGTGGCAGGGGTGCGCCTCGCGCTGCTCGACGCCGAGGGGCGGGAGGTGTCGCCGATGGACGCCGCAGCCGTCCGGGACGGCGGAGGGCGGCACTTCCCCGCGCACCTCGACACCCGGCACGGCGACGACGGCTGGTGGCACGGCCCGCACCGGTTCGACCGCGAGCCGGTCACCTACACCTTCACCCGCGTCCGGTCGCACCGGGACGAGGCACGGGCACGCCGCGGCACCCCGGACGACCACCAGCTGCCGCAGCCGGGCGACTCGCTCGCCGACCGGGCCCGGGCCCGCCGGGCGGCCGCGCGGCGGGCCCGCGAGGAGGAACTCGAGCGACGGCGGGCGGCCGGGCTCCTCCGGCCCGCCGCCGAGTTCCGCTGCGTGTGCCCGCCGGCTTGCGACGCGTTGCTGCTCGACGAGCCCCCGCCGGCGCCGGGCCGGGCCGCGACGCCCGCCCCGCACGCGCCCGACTGCGCGTGTGGCTGCGACCTGAGCTGACCCGCTGCTACCGTGGTCTCCGTGCGCGGCAGCCTCCTGCTTACCCGCCGCGGCGAGGCCTCCTCCTAGGTCGGCTCCCTCGCCGCGGAGATCCTGCCGTGGTCGATGACGTCCCGGTGCCCGCTGACCGCCCCCACAGGAGCGACAGTCCAGCCCGCGCCAGAGGAGTCAGACCACCGTGAGCAGCCCGCAGCACCCGCACGCCCGCAACCCGCAACGTCCCTCGGGGATGCCGATCTCGCGCTACGCCCCGTTCCAGCAGATCGACCTGCCCGACCGCACCTGGCCGGACCGGGTCACCACCGTCGCGCCGCGCTGGTGCGCGGTCGACCTGCGCGACGGCAACCAGGCCCTGATCGACCCGATGTCGCCCGACCGCAAGCGGCGGATGTTCGACCTGCTGGTCCGCATGGGCTACAAGGAGATCGAGGTCGGCTTCCCGGCCGCCAGCCAGACCGACTACGACTTCGTCCGCCAGCTCGTCGAGGACGACCTGGTACCCGACGACGTCACCATCCAGGTGCTGACCCAGGCCCGGGACGAGCTGATCGAGCGGACCTTCGAGTCGCTGCGCGGCGCGAAGCAGGCGATCGTCCACCTGTACAACTCGACCAGCACGCTGCAGCGCCGCGTCGTCTTCGACTCCGACCGGGCCGGCATCGTCGACATCGCCGTCCACGGCGCCCAGTTGGTGCGCAAGCTGGCCGAGCAGCTGCGCGACACCGAGGTCCGCTTCGAGTACAGCCCGGAGTCCTTCACCGGCACCGAGCTGGACTTCGCCGCGGAGATCTGCAACGCGGTCACCGACGTCTGGGAGCCCACGCCCGACCGGCCGACCATCCTCAACCTGCCGGCCACCGTGGAGATGGCCGAGCCGACCGTCTACGCCGACCAGGTCGAGTGGATGCACCGCAACCTGGCCCGCCGCGACGCGGTCGTGCTGAGCCTGCACCCGCACAACGACCGCGGCACCGCCGTCGCCGCCGCCGAGCTGGGCTACCGCGCCGGCGCCGACCGCATCGAGGGCTGCCTGTTCGGCAACGGCGAGCGCACCGGCAACGTCGACCTGGTCACCCTGGGCCTGAACCTGTTCAGCCAGGGCATCGACCCGCAGATCGACTTCTCCGACATCGACGAGATCCGCCGCACCGTCGAGTACTGCAACCAGCTGGGCGTGCACGAGCGGCATCCCTACGGCGGCGACCTGGTCTACACCGCCTTCTCCGGCTCCCACCAGGACGCCATCAACAAGGGCTTCACGGCCCTCGCCGCCGACGCGCAGGCCGCCGGCAGGAGCGTCGACGAGATGCCGTGGGCGGTCCCCTACCTGCCGATCGACCCCAAGGACGTCGGCCGCAGCTACGAGGCGGTCATCCGGGTCAACAGCCAGTCCGGCAAGGGCGGCGTCGCCTACATCATGAAGACCGAGAACCACCTCGACCTGCCGCGGCGGCTGCAGATCGAGTTCAGCGCGGTCATCCAGCGGCACACCGACGACGAGGGCGGTGAGGTCACCGCGCAGCAGATGTGGGCGGCCTTCCGCAACGAGTACCTGCCCGACCCCGAGATCCCGTGGGGCCGGTTCGCCCTCAGCGGTCACCGGCACACCGCGCACGGCGAGCAGCTCGACGAGATGGTGGTCGAGCTGGTCGACGACGGCGTCCCGGTCACCGTGCAGGGTCGCGGCAACGGCCCGATCGCGGCGTTCGTCGACGCGCTGGCCACCCTCGGCGTCGACGTCCGCGTCCTGGACTACGCCGAGCACGCGCTGTCGGCCGGCGGGGACGCGCGCGCGGCCGCCTACGTCGAGTGCGCCGTCGGCGACCGGGTGCTGTGGGGCGTGGGCATCGACCCGAACATCGTCAGCGCCTCGCTGCGCGCGGTGGTCTCCGCGGTCAACCGGGCCCAGCGGGGCTGACCCGGCTCCCCGGACCAGTCACCCGAGGCCGGCTCAGCGGGGTCCCGGCGATCCCGCCGGGCCGGCCTCGGGCGGGGCGTCGCCGGGCTCGTCGCCGTGGTACTCCTCGTCCTGGTGCCCGGCGCCGCGGTACTCGTCGACCAGCAACAGGTCGCGGCGCACGTGCCGGCGGCGGTAGGCCACCCGGCTGACCAGGTGCGCGCTGACCGGCGCGGTGAGCATCTGGAAGGCCGCCACCAGCAGCAGCATCCAGGCGTTGGCCCAGCCCTCGAGCCGGATCGCCGCCCCGACCATGACCAGCAGCACCCCGACGACCTGCGGCTTGGTACCGGCGTGCATCCGCGAGAGCACGTCGGGGAACCGCACCAGCCCCAGCCCGGCGGTCAGGCAGAGGAAGGCGCCGGCCAGCAGGCAGGCGAGGGCCACCACGTCGGTCACCGCGGTCACGACCCGGTCTCCCGCTCCTCCGCGGCCACCGGCAGGCCGAGGTCACGGCCGTCCCCGCTGGCCGAGCGCAGCAGCATCCCGCCGATGTAGCGGGCCACCGACACCGAGCCGACGAAGGCCAGCAGCGAGACGACGACCAGCACCGGCACCAGCGTCGGGTCGCTCACCAGCGCGGCGTGGACCGCCAGGCCGGCGGAGATGATGACCAGCAGGGTGTCGGTGGCGACGACCCGGTCGAGCAGCGAGGGGCCGAGGGCCAGCCGCACGAGCGCCAGCAGCGCTCCCCCGCCGATCAGCGCGTACAGCGCGAGGTCCACGACCGTCACGGCGTCGACACCCCCTCGCTCCGGCGCCCGTCGAGGGCGGCGATGTCCGCGGCCGAGCCGAACGCCTGGACCAGGCGCCGTTCGACCACGAGGATCCCGGCCTTCTTCCGCGCCACGTCGTCGAGGTCGCGCGCGGGCAGCAGGTGGCACGTCATCACCCGGTGCTCCCGGTCCAGGTCGAGCACCAGGGACCCGGGGACCAGCGAGGTCGCCTCGGCGACCATTGTCAGCAGCAGGTCGGAGTCCACCCGCAGCTGCACCTGCACGATGGCCGTGCTCCGGACGCCGCCCGGGCGCAGCGTCTGCCAGGCCACCTCGGCACCGGAGACGACCAGGTCGACGACGAAGTGGCCGAGGAACACCAGCGTCGGCAGCAGCCGCACCCGGGCGCCACCGACCACGTGCGGCAGCGGCAGCAGGACGAGCACGGCCAGCGCGACGAGCAGGCCGGAGAGCAGGTTCGCCCAGGACCACGTGCCCCAGAGCAGCACCCACACCAGCACCAGCCAGACGACCAGCGGGACCTGGTGGCGCAGCCGGGTGGCCGCGGGCTCGACGCTCACGCCGCCTCACCCGCCCCGAACACCGACGTGACGTAGGGCGTGCGGTCGAGCAGGTCCACGGCCGCCCGGTCGGCGAGGCCGTAGAGCGGGCCGGCCAGCCCGGTGAGGGCCACGGTGAGCGCGACCAGGGCCGTCGTCGCACCGACCATCGTGCGCGGCAGCGGGCGCAGCGCCCGGACCGCCCCGGCCGCGGGCGGGAGGTCGGGCTCGGCCGCCGTCGCCACCGCCGTGTGCCGCCGCCAGGCGTCCTGCAGCGCGGTACGCGGCCGGCCGTCGCCCGACGCCGCGCCGTCGTCACCGGCTCCCCCGCCCGGGCGGCGGCGCGAGGTGGCGTCAGCGGCCGCGGCGGCCGCGGTGTCCTCGGCCGGCGGCTGGCTCGGCGGACGCCAGAAGGCGCGGGTCCAGACGCGGGCGACCGCCAGCAGGGTGAGGAGGCTGGTGACCACCCCGCCGGCGACCAGCGTGAACGCGGGCGCGCTGCCCTCGGCGACCCCGGCCTGCAGCAGGCCGAGCTTGCCGATGAAGCCCGACAGCGGCGGGATGCCGGCGAGGTTCATCGCCGGCACGAAGAACAGCGCCGCCAGCAGCGGGGCGCGCCGCGCAAGGCCGCCGAGGCGGTTGACCGAGGTGGTGCCGCCCTGGCGCTCGACCAGCCCGGCGACCAGGAAGAGCGTGGTCTGGATGGCGATGTGGTGGGCGACGTAGAACACGGCTCCGGCCAGCCCGGCCGCCGTCCCCAGGGCGATGCCGAACACCATGTAGCCGATGTGGCTGACGAGGGTGAACGACAGCATCCGGCGCAGGTCGCTCTGCGCCACCGCGCCGAGGATGCCGATCAGCATCGTGGCCAGGGCCGCCCACATCAGCAGGTCGTCGAGGGCGCCGTCGGGGAACAGCAGGGTCTGCGTGCGGATGATCGCGTAGACACCGACCTTGGTGAGCAGGCCGGCGAAGACCGCGGTGACCGGGGCGGGGGCGGTCGGGTAGCTGTCGGGCAGCCAGGCCGAGAGGGGGAAGACCGCGGCCTTGATCCCGAAGGCGATCAGCAGCATCGACTGCAGCAGCACCTGGGTGCCCTCGGGCAGCTCGCCCAGCCGCACCGCCAGCTGGGCCATGTTCACCGTGCCGGTGGCCGCGTAGGTCAGCGCGATCGCGGCGAGGAACACCAGCGAGCTGGTCAGGCTGACGACGATGTAGGTGATGCCGCCGCGGATGCGCGGCGCCGTGCCGCCCAGGGTGAGCAGCACGTACGAGGCCATCAGCAGGATCTCGAAGCCGACGTAGAGGTTGAACAGGTCGCCGGCGAGGAAGGCGTTGCCCACGCCCGCGACCAGCACCAGGAACGTCGGGTGGAAGATCGACAGCGGCGTCTCCTCCTGCCCGTCGGCCGCGCCCTGGCCGATGGCGAAGACGAGGACGCCCAGCGCCACGGTCGAGGCGACGACGAGCATGAGCGCCGAGAGCCGGTCGACGACGAGGACGATGCCCAGCGGCACCGGCCAGCCACCGACGGAGACCGCGCTCGCCCCCTCGGCGTCGGCGATGAACAGCAGCGTCACCGAGACGCCGAGCACCGCGGTGAGCACCACCGTGCTCAGCGTCCGCTGGAACGTCGGGTGCCCGCTGACCAGCAGGGCCCCGGCGGCTCCCAGCAGCGGGAGGAGCACCGGCAGCGGGGCGAGGACCTCGATCACCGGCGGGCGCTCCCGGCGGGCAGGTCGACGTCGTCGGCGAGGTCCTCGGCCTCCCGGGACAGGCTGTCGGCGTGCCCGGCGATGCGGTCGTCGGGGGACAGCTCGTCCGGGTCGAGCTCGTCGGCGTCGGTGGCCCGGCGAGCGGCGACGCGGCGGTCCTCCTCGTCGGTGCCCACGACCTCCTCGCGCACCAGGCGCCAGGAACGGTGGATGATCGCCAGCAGGAACGCCGAGACACCGAAGGTGATGACGATCGCCGTGAGGATCAGCGCCTGCGGCAGCGGGTCGTTGATCTCCTCGGGGTCGGAGTAGCCCAGGATTGGCGCCAGGCCCGCCGGCCCGCCGCTGGACAGCAGCAGCAGGTTCGTGGCGTTGCCGAGCAGGACGAAGCCCAGCAGCACGCGGGTCAGGCTGCGGTCGAGCAGCAGGTACACGCCCGCCGCGTAGAGACCGCCGATCATCAGCGGCAGCACGACCGTGGGGGTCATCGCAGCACCATCTCCCCGGGGGTGAGCTCGACGGGGTCGGCCTCGTCCTCCTGCCGGTCGAGCTCGGCGCCGAGGCTGCGGAGCACGTCGAGGACCAGGCCGACGACGATCAGGTAGACGCCGATGTCGAAGAACAGCGAGGTCACGAGCTTGACGTCGCCGAGGACCGGCAGCGTGGCCTCCAGGACCGCCGTCTCCAGCACCCCGGCCCCCAGCGCCAGCCCGACGACGCCGGTGCCGCCGGCGAACAGCAGCCCGCTGCCCAGCAGCAGCCCCGGGGCGACCGGCGCGGCCTCGCCGAGCTCGTAGCGACCGCCGGCGAGGTAGCGCAGCACCAGCGCGAGGCCGGCCACCAGGCCGCCGGCGAACCCGCCGCCGGGCTCGTTGTGTCCGGAGAAGAGCAGGTACAGCGAGAACACGACGATCGTGTGGAAGAGGATCCGGGTGACGACCTCGAGCACGACCGAGCGGCGGGCCGGGTCGAGGGTCGCGGTGGCGGCCAGCCAGCGGTTGCGCGGGGCCCGCCGGCCGTGCTGGGCCCGCTGGGTCAGGTCGGCCCGGGTCGCCCGGTCGACCCCGCCGGTGCGCCCGCGGAGGAAGACGAGGCTGGCGACGCCGGTGGCCGCGACGACCAGCAGGGAGATCTCGCCGAGGGTGTCCCAGGCGCGGATGTCGACGAGAGTCACGTTGACGACGTTCTTGCCGCCGCCGAACTCGTAGGCCGGGCCGGGCCAGCCCTCCGACACCGGCGTCGCGGTGCGGGCGGACAGCGCCACCGCCCCGACGGCGGCCATGAACGCCCCCACGGCGACGGCGATGACGCCGCGGACGGCGCGCTCCCGTGGCCGGTGCCGCTCGGTGATGTCCTTGGGCAGCTTGCGCAGCACCAGCACGAAGACGACGAGGGTCAGCGTCTCGACGAGGAACTGGGTGAGCGCGAGGTCGGGGGCGCCCTGCAGCGCGAACACGACCGCGAGGCCGTAGCCGGTCACACCGACGACCAGCACGGCCGAGAGCCGCTGGCGGATCCGCAGGGCCAGTGCCGCCGCGGTGACGACGACGACCCCCACGACGGCCTGGACCGGGGTGTCCCAGGCCCGCCACTCGCCGGGCCAGGGGGCGCGGGTGAGCAGCAGGGTGCCGGGCAGGGCCAGCACCACGACGAGGATCGTGCCGAGGTAGGCGGGCAGCGAGCCGCGCTGGGTGGTGCCGGTGACCAGAACCGCGAGCCGGTCGATCGCCTGGATGACGTTCCAGTAACCCTCGTCGGCCGAGGCACCGACGGCCCGCCGCCGCTGGAAGCGGTACAGCGGGTCCCGCAACGCGAACAGCGCGGCGCCGCCGAGCAGGGTGACCGCCGACAGCGCGAGCGCCGGCTTCCAGCCGTGCCAGAGGGCCAGCTCCTCGTACTCCGGTGCCAGCAGCGGCAGCGCCTCCGCGTAGGTCGTCACCAGCGGCGCGAGCAGCGGGCTGGCCGGCCCCGCGGCGAGCCCGGCGAGGGCCAGCAGCACGGGGGCGGTGAGGAACAGCGGGCCGGGCGGGTGCGCGGGGTCGGTGTCGGGGACCCCGGGCTTGCGGGCGAAGGCGCCCCACAGGAAGCGCAGGGTGTAGGCGGCGGTGAGGACCGAGCCGAGGACCAGGCCGGTCAGCTCGAAGGCGGCGGCGGTCCGCGAGGGCAGCCCGCCCTCCCACAGCGCGGCGAAGGCCGCCTCCTTGCCGACGAAGCCGAGCAGCGGCGGGACGCCGGCCATGGACGCCCCGGCGAGCAGCCCGGCGCCGGCGAGCACGGGCAGCCGCCGGCCCAGCCCGGACAGCTGCCGGAGGTCGCGGGTGCCGGTCGCGTGGTCGACGACCCCGACGGTCAGGAACAGCGTGGACTTGAACAGCGCGTGGGCGACGGTCATCGTCAGCCCCGCGGCGGCCAGCTCGCGGCTGCCCCCGCCCACCAGGACGAGCAGGAACCCCAGCTGGCTGACCGTGCCGAAGGCCAACAGCAGCTTGAGGTCGTTCTGCCGGAGCGAGCGGTAGCCGCCGACGAGCATCGTGGCCAGCCCGAGCCCCAGCACGACCGGCCGCCACCCGGGGACGTCGGCGAAGCCGGGCGCCAGCCGGGCGACGAGGTAGATGCCGGCCTTCACCATGGCCGCGGCGTGCAGGTAGGCGCTGACCGGCGTCGGCGCCTCCATCGCGGCCGGGAGCCAGAAGTGGAAGGGGACCATCGCCGACTTGGTGACCGCCCCGGCGAGCACCAGCGCGGTCCCGGCGACCATGGCGGTGCCGCTGCCGGGGTCGGCGACCACCTCGGAGAGCAGGAACGAGCCGCTGGCCTGCCCGACGACGATGAGCCCGACCAGCATGGCCAGCCCGCCGGCGGTGGTCAGGACCAGCGCCTGCGACGCCGCCCGCCGCGCGGCCAGCCGGCGTCCCGACCCGCCGATGAGCAGGAACGAGAAGACGGTGGTGAGCTCCCAGAAGACGTAGAGCAGCAGCAGGTCGTCGGCCAGGACCAGGCCCAGCATCGACCCGGCGAAGGCGGTGAGGTTGCCGGCGAAGCGGCCGGTGCCCTCGTCGTCGGGCTCGAAGTAGCGGGCGCAGTAGAGGAAGACCAGGGCGCCGATCCCGGTCACCAGCGCCGCGAAGGTCAGCGCGAGGGCGTCGAGGCGCAGCGCCACGTCGAGGTCGAGGACGGGGATCCAGGGCACCGTCTCCCGGACCTCGTCACCGGCCAGCACGGTGCGCAGCTGCAGCACCGTCCAGACGAAGCCGGCGGCCGGCACCAGCGCCAGGACGAGGAAGGCCTGCCTGCCCCACCACCGCACGAGGAGAGGTGCCAGCAGCGCAGCCAGCAGGTGGAGGGACAGCAGTGCGATCACGGGTCTCCCGGGAGTCGGAGGGCGGCTCGGGGACCACAGACGTCGGTCGGCGACGGCCGGCGGCAGGCCCCAGCCTATCTACCCGGTGTCACCAGACCCGACTCGTAGGCGAACGCGACCGCCTGCACCCGGTCGCGCAGCCCCAGCTTGAGCAGGACCCGGCTCACGTGCGTCTTCACCGTCGCCTCGCCCAGGTAGAGCCGGGCGGCGATCTCGGCGTTGCTCAGCCCGGCAGCGACGAGCGCGAGGACGTCGGTCTCCCGCTCGGTGAGCTGGGCGAGCGCGGCGGCCCGGCCGGGGTCGGCCGCGGGGGCGCCGGCGAAGGACCGGATCACCCGCAGGGTCACCGCCGGGTCCAGCAGCCCCTGGCCGGCGGCCACGGTGCGCACCGCGGCCACGAGGTCCTCCGGCGGGGCCACCTTGAGCAGGAAGCCGCTGACGCCGGCGCGCAGCGCGGCGGTGACGTACTCGTCCTCGTCGAAGGTGGTGAGGACGACGACCCGCGTCGGCAGGCCCGCGGCCAGGATCTGCCGCGCGGCCTCGAGCCCGTCGGTGCCGGGCATGCGGACGTCGAGCAGCACCACGTCGGGCACGAGCTCGGTGACCACCCGGACCCCGGCGGCGCCGTCGGCGGCCTCGCCGACCACCTCGATGTCGGGCTCGGCGGCGAGCACCATGCGCAGCCCGGTGCGGATCATCGACTGGTCGTCGACCAACACCACCCGGATCGTCACGCGCTCACCGCCGCGGGCGGCACGGCGACCGGCGCCGGCACGGGGAAGCCCGCCCGCACCCGGTAGCCGCCACCGCGGACCGGGCCGACGTCGAGGTCACCGCCGGCGACGGCGACCCGCTCGCGCATGTGCAGCTGCCCGTGGCCGCCCGGGGCGTGCGGGGTGGGCTCGGTGCGCGGCCGGCCGTCGTCGGTGACCGTGACCGTCACCCGGCCCGGCGTCCAGGCCACCTCCACGCGCGTGGCCGCGGCGCCGGCGTGCCGGACGACGTTGGACAGCGCCTCCTGCACCACGCGCACGGCCGAGACGTCGACCAGCGGCGGCACCTCGGCCGGCTCACCGGTGACGACCAGCTCGACCGGCATGCCGCCGGCCCGCAGCTCGGCGAGGACGGCGTCGAGCCGGGCCAGCGAGGGCTGTGGACCGGCGTCCCCGGCCGCCCCCTCGCGCAGGATGCCGACCACCCGGCGCATCTCGTCGACCGACTCCCGGCCCAGCCGCTCCAGCCCGAGGAGCACGTCCTGGGCCTCGGGGTGGTCGGGCAGCAGCCGGCGCAGGCCGCCCATCTGCAGGACCATGACGCTCACCGCGTGGGCGACCGAGTCGTGCACCTCGCGGGCGATCCGGGCGCGCTCGGCGGTGGTGGCCGCGGCGGCGACCGCCTCCTGCTGCTCGGCCAGCCGGGCGGCGAGCACCTGCAGCTCCCGTGCGCGCTCGCGCGACTGCCGGACGAGCACCCCCACGCCCCAGGCCGCCGCCGTCACGAGCAGGTAGAACACGCTCTCCCAGGTCGAGGGGCCGAACGCGATGCCCGCGACCACCACGACCAGCGTGGCCACGACGGCGGCCCGCAGCCCGCGCCGCAGCGGCAGGACGGCGGCCGCGTGCCCGACCAGCAGCGCCATGCCGACCAGCTGGGCGCCGCCCGGGCCGGGCGTGCCCAGCGCGTAGTTGCCGAGCACCGACAGCGCGCCGAGCACCGCGGCCGCCTCGGGCGCCGGGACGCAGGCGGCGACGAGCACGCCGACGAGGGCGCCGGGCAGCGCGGTGTGCAGCGGGAAGTCGAACGCCTCGTCGATCGCCGTCTCGACGAGCGACAGCAGCGCGAGCAGCAGCCCGACGACCGGCCAGACGAGCCGGCGCGCGGTGGGTGAGGAGGACCAGCGGGGCACGGCGAGCACGGTAGGTGCCGCGGAGGTCACCGGGGATCACCCACGCGGCCGATGGACGGGCCCGGCGCCTCCCCCGTGCGACGGACGGCGATCGGTCCGCCGCGACGGACGTGCCCGGCACGGGTCCGGCCGCAGAGTCCTCGCCGACGCACCGCACCGACGTGGTGCCCGACCGACGAGGACCGATGACCACCTCCCCGCTCCCCACCCGCACCCCGGCCGCCACCGCGGACCGCCCGGTCCGCAGCGCCGGCTCGCTCATGCTGCCGATCGCCGGCGGTGCGCTGATCGCCGGCTCGCTGCTCTACGTGGCCGGCATGGTGACCTCGCCGCCGCAGGACTCCCAGGCCGCGGCCGACTACATCGCGGCCCTGGGCCGCGACGAGGGCCGCACGACGCTCTCGGCGATGCTGCTGCACTACGGCAACATGGCGCTGGCCCTGGCCTGGCTGGCCGTCCCGACGCTGGTCCGCGGCCGCCGCGGGCGCATCCCGACCGTCGTCGGGGCGCTGATGTCGGCGATCGGCCTGGTCACCGTGGCCGGCTTCGTGCTCTACGACTACTGGACCGGCGCCATCGGCCGCGAACTCGACCCGGCCACCGCCCTGGGCCTCTACGACGCCGTCGGGGCCGACCCCGGCGTCGCGGTCGTCGGCGTGCTGACGCTGTTCGGGCTGCTCGGCCCGATCGTCGGCTACGTGGGTCTGGCCCGCGCCGGGGTCACCGGCTGGTGGCTGCTGGTCCCGACCGTCGGCTGCCTCGTGGCCTCCGCGGTGATCCCCTTCTCGCCGCTGACCCACGGCGCCCTCGCGCTGGTCGGCGCCGTCCCCGCGGTCGTCGTCGGCCTGCGGATCCTCGCCCGCACCCGCGCCGAGGCCGCCGTCGCCGCCTGATCCCGGATCAGGTGACCTGATCGTGGCGCGTCCTCCCTCACGTCCCACCGTGAGGGAGGACGC
>NZ_JBJGYX010000018.1:0-76956 GCF_054050195.1 Geodermatophilus sp. SYSU D00710 | reverse complement strand
ACCTGACAGATCTCGATGTCATCAACCAAAGGAACCCACGACCCGACCGGACAACCGACCAGGCCACGGGGATGTGTTACTTGGCACTGACTTTCGGCACGCTGTTGAGTTCTCAAGGAACGGACGCACACCAACTCCACCCTTCCGGGCTTCGTCGATCGCGGCTTGTCCTACTGTACGCCCGCAACGGGGGCTCCTGCTGGGGCCTTCCCGCTCGCCCTCCCGGGCCGTGCGGCGCGCAGAGAAGAAGTTACGTGGCTGTCGTACCCGTGTCAAACCGGCTCCGCCGTGACGACCGACACCGTTCCGAGACCGGCGTGTCACCTGGCGTTCACACGGGCGCCGCCGCCGGCTACCGGCCCGCGGACACCCGCTGGACACCGGCGACCGACCGCTTCCCGCGGCGCAGCACGAGCCACCCGCCGGGGAGCCAGGCGTCCTCACCGGGCACGGCGTCGGCGTCGGTCACCCGCTCGTTGTTGAGGTACGCGCCGCCCTCCTTCACCGTCCGGCGGGCCTCGGACAGGCTCGCGACCAGACCGGACCGCTGCAGCAGCTGGGCGACGGTCGGCGTCTCGCCGTCGACGGTGACGCTGCCGGCCTCCCGCAGGGCGGCGCCGAGCGTCTCGGCGCCGAGCGTCGTGAGGTCGTCCCGGCCGAAGAGCGCCCGGCCGGCCGCCTCGGCCTGGCGCAGCTCCTCCGGCCCGTGCACCAGCGCGGTCAGCTCCTCCGCCAGAGCGCGCTGCGCCGCCCGGGAGGACGGTCGCTCGGCGCTCTCGGCGAGGATCGCCTCGACCTCCTCGGCCGGGCGCTCGGAGTACAGCGGCAGCCAGGCGCGGACGTCGGCGTCGTCGGCGTTGAGCCAGAACTGGAAGAACGCGTAGGGCGAGGTGAGCGCCGGGTCGAGCCACACCGCGCCGCCCTCGGTCTTGCCGAACTTGGTGCCGTCGGACTTGGTGACCAGCTGGGTGGACAGGGCGTGCACGGTCGCGCCCTCGACCCGGCGCACGAGGTCGATGCCGGCGGTGAGGTTGCCCCACTGGTCCGAGCCGCCGGTCTGCAGCGTCACGCCGTGGCGGCGGAACAGCTGCAGGAAGTCGTGGGCCTGCAGGATCTGGTAGCTGAACTCGGTGTAGCTGATGCCGGCCTCGGAGTTCAGCCGCGCCGCGACGGCCTCCTTGGCGAGCATCCGGCCGACCCGGAAGTGCTTGCCGAGGTCGCGCAGCAGGTCGATGGCCGACAGCGGCTCGGTCCAGGTCAGGTTGTCGACGTAGACCGGCGCGGCCAGGCCCTCGCGCTCGGCGGGCAGCTCGAGGAAGGGCGAGAGCTGGCGGCGGATGCTGTCGACCCAGCCGGCGACGGTCGCGCGGTCGTTGAGCTGCCGCTCCGCGGTGGGCCGGGGGTCGCCGATCAGCCCGGTGGCGCCGCCGACGAGGACGACCGGCCGGTGCCCGGCGCGCTGCAGCGCCCGCAGCACCATGACCTGCACCAGGTGGCCGACGTGCAGGCTCGGGGCGGTGGGGTCGAAGCCGCAGTAGTAGGTGACCGGGCCGGCGGCGAGGTGCGCGCGCAGCGCCTCCTCGTCGGTGCTCTGGGCGATGAGCCCGCGACGGTGCAGCTCGGACAGGACGTCGGTCACGGGTGCCCATCCTGCCCGGCGGCGCGACGGCGGCGCTGCCCACCCGGGCGGAAGGCGCTCACCGACGGCGCGCCGGTCTCCCAAAACCGCCACGGCAGCTCGGTGGCCCGGCTGATCCCCACCCGCGGACCGGCCGACACGGCCGACGGCGGTGCGCCGGCGTGCAGCCGCACCGGCGACGACGGGTCCAGGACGTCGGCGCCGCCGTCCTCCGGGCCGATGGCGAGCGCGGCGGTGAGCCGCGCCGGGCCGCGGGCGAGGTCGCGCGGCACCTTCGCCGAGGGCCGGCGGGTGGCGGCCACCGACTCCCCCACGATGACCTCGCCGGCCCGCAGGAGCACCGCCGAGCCGCGACCGGCGGGCCCGACGACGACGTTGGCGCACCAGTGCACGCCGTAGCTGAAGTAGACGTAGAGCCGTCCGGGCGGGCCGAACATGATCGCCGCGCGGGGGGTCGGCCCGCGGTGGGCGTGCGAGGCGGGGTCCTCGCCCTCCCCCGAGTACGCCTCCACCTCGGTCAGCCGCACCGCGACGGTGCCCTCGGGCCGCTCGGTGACCACCCAGCAGCCCAGCAGTGCCGGCGCGACCGCGTCGACCGGCCCGAGCAGCTCCCCCGCCGTCAGCAGGCGGCCCGCGGACCTCAGAGCGCGGCCGCCACGGGCGACCCGGCCGACCAGCGGCCGTGCGCGGCGACGACGTCCTTGAGGGCGGCGAGCTGCCCGGCCACCCGCGCCGGCGCCGTCCCCCCGCGGGTGTCGCGCGCCTCGAGCGCCCCCCGGACCGCCAACACCGCGCGCACCTCCGGGGTGAGCCGCTCGTCGATGCCGGCGAGCTGGTCGTCGTCGAGCTCGTCGAGCTCCAGGCCGGCCTCCTCGCAGAAGGAGACCATCGCGCCGGAGATCTCGTGCGCCGAGCGGAACGGGACGCCCTGCCGGACCAGCCACTCGGCGACGTCGGTGGCGAGGGCGAAGCCCTGCGGCGCGGCGGCCTCGAGGACCTCGGCGCGCAGGGTCAGCGTGGCGATCATCCCGGTGACCGCGGGCAGCAGGAGCAGCAGCTGCTCGAGGGAGTCGAAGACCGGCTCCTTGTCCTCCTGCAGGTCGCGGTCGTAGGCCAGCGGCAGGCCCTTGAGCATCGTCAGCAGACCGGTGAGGTTGCCGACGAACCGGCCGGACTTGCCGCGCGCGAGCTCGGCGATGTCGGGGTTCTTCTTCTGCGGCATGATCGACGACCCGGTGGCCCAGGCGTCGTCGAGCCGGGCCCAGCCGAACTCGGTGGAGGTCCAGAGCACGACCTCCTCCCCCAGCCGGGAGAGGTGCACGCCGATCAGGGCGGCGGCGAAGCAGAACTCCGCGGCGAAGTCGCGGTCGCTGACGGCGTCGACGGAGTTGTCGGCCGCGCGGTCGAAGCCGAGCTCGGCGGCGACGGCGTCGGGGTCCAGCGGCAGCGACGACCCGGCCAGCGCTCCGGAGCCCAGCGGGCTGACGGCGGCCCGGCGGTCCCAGTCGGACAGCCGGTCGACGTCGCGGGCGAACGCGTGGGCGTGGGCGAGCAGCTGGTGGCTGACGAGCACCGGCTGGGCGTGCTGGAGGTGGGTCATGCCCGGCGCGGGGACGTCGAGGTACCGCTCGGCGAGGCCGAGCAGCGCGTACTCCAGCGAGGCGAGCTCGCCGACCAGCGCCCGCACGTTGTGCCGCAGGTACAGCCGCAGGTCGGTGGCGACCTGGTCGTTGCGGGACCGACCGGCGCGCAGCTTCCCCCCGAGCGGGCCGAGCTTGCCCAGCAGGCCGCGCTCGAGCGCCTCGTGCACGTCCTCGTCGGCCTCGACGGGGCCGAAGGTGCCCGCCGCGACCTCCGCCGACAGCTCGGTGAGTGCGCCGACCAGCTGCGCGAGCTCGTCGTCGGTGAGCAGGCCGGCGCGGTGCAGCACCCGGGCGTGCGCGCGCGAACCGGCCAGGTCGTAGGGCGCCAGCCGCCAGTCGACGTCGGTGGACTTCGACAGCGCCGCCATGGCCGGCGACGGCCCGCCGCCGAAGCGGCCGCCCCAGAGCCGGGTCGGCGAGGCGGGGGCGGACGGGTCGGTCACGGGGCGGTTCCTCCGGGCGGGTCGTCGGTGAGGTCGGTGTGCAGCTCGGGGTAGACCGCCGGCGTGCGGGCGGCCAGCGCGCGCAGCCGCTCGGCCAGCGCCGGGCCGCCGTCGGGGTCGCGGGAGACCACGAGCAGCGTGTCGTCCCCGGCGATGGTGCCCAGGACGTCGGGCAGTCCCACCTTGTCCAGCGCCGAGGCGAGGAACTGCGCCGCCCCGGGCGGGGTGCGCAGCACGGCCAGGTTGGCGCTGCCCTCGGCGCTGGTGAGCAGGTCGGCCAGCAGCCGGGTGAGCCGGGCCGGCGCGGTCTGCGCCGGGCGCAGCGGGGCGTTCTCCGGCGGCAGCACGTAGGACGCCGGTGCGCCGTCGGTGCCGCGGAGCTTGACCGCGCCGAGCTCCTCCAGGTCGCGGGAGAGGGTGGCCTGGGTGACCTCGACGCCCGAGGCGGCCAGCAGCGCCGCGAGCTGGGTCTGCGAGCTGACCGGCTGGGCGGTGATCAGCTCGGCGATGCGGGCCTGGCGCGCCGAGCGGGTGAGCGCTCCGGTCACCCGGACCGCTCCAGGAGTCGGTGGGAGCCGTCGGAGGCACCTGGCCGGGACGGTGCGGTCATGAGGATCGCTCCACGAGCCAGGTCAGCAGCGCCTTCTGCGCGTGCAGCCGGTTCTCGGCCTCGTCCCAGACGGCGCTCTGCGGCCCGTCGATGACCGCTGCGGCGATCTCCTTGCCGCGGTAGGCCGGCAGGCAGTGCAGGACGACGGCGCCGGCGGCGGCCCGGTCGAGCGCCGCCTCGTCGACGGCGTAGGGCCGGAACGGCGCGATCCGCGCCTCGTACTGGCCCTCCTGGCCCATCGACACCCAGGTGTCGGTGGCGAGGACGTCGGCGCCGTCGGCGGCGGCCGCCGGGTCGGCGGTCCACTGCACCGACCCGCCGGTCTCCGCGGCGATCTCCCCCGCCCGCTTCAGCACGTCGGGGGCGGGCTGGTAGCCCTCCGGCGAGCCGATCCGCACGTGCAGGCCGGCGGTGGCGCCGCCGAGCAGGTAGGAGTGCGCCATGTTGTTGGCGCCGTCGCCGAGGTAGGCCAGCGTCCGCCCGGGGAGCGAGCCGTGGACCTCGGCGACCGTCTGCAGGTCGGCCAGGACCTGGCAGGGGTGGAAGTCGTCGGTGAGCGCGTTGACCACCGGCACCCGGCTGGTGGCGGCCATCGTCTCGAGCCGGTCCTGGCCGAAGGTGCGCCACACGATCGCGGCCACCTGCCGGTCGAGCACCCGGGTGGTGTCCTCCACCGGCTCGCCGCGGCCGAGCTGGCTGGTGCCGGCGTCGACGACCAGCGGGTACCCGCCGAGCTCGGCGACGCCGACCGAGAACGACACCCGGGTGCGGGTGGAGGGCTTGTCGAACACGACCGCGACCGCCCGCGGCACGCCGTTCGGGGCCCGCAGCGGGGTGGGGGCGGCGTCGGTGTGCCGGGTGCGCTTGAGCTCGGCGGCCAGCGCGAGGACCTCGGCCTGCTCGTCGGGGGTGAGGTCGTCGTCGCGGGTGAGGTGCCGGGTCACTGGTCGGTCTCCTGCAGGGCGGTGTCGAGGGCGGCCGGCAGCGCGGCGACGAAGGCGTCGACCTGGGCGTCGGTGACGACCAGGGACGGCGCCAGGCGCAGCACGTCGGGCGCGACGGCGTTGGTGAGGAAGCCGGCGTCGCGCAGCGCGGCCTCCAGCGCGGCGGCGACCGGCGCGGTGAGGACCACGCCGAGCAGTGCGCCCCTCCCCCGCACGCCGGCCACGCCGGCGTGCCCGAGGCCCTCGACGCCGGCGGAGAACCGGTGCTCGAGCTGCTTGGCGCGCTCGAGCAGGCCCTCGTCGCGGATGGTGTCGAGGACGGCGAGCGCGGCCGCCGCGGCGATCGGGTTGCCGCCGAACGTGGAGCCGTGCGAGCCGGCGGTCATCAGGTCGGCGGCGTCGCCGAAGGCCAGGGTGGCGCCGAGAGGCAGCCCGCCGCCGAGGGCCTTGGCCAGGGTGACCAGGTCGGGCTGCAGGCCGTCGGCCTGGTGGGCGAACCAGTGGCCGGTGCGGCCGGTGCCGGTCTGCACCTCGTCGACGGCGAACAGCGCGCCCGCGGCCCGCGCCGTCTCCGCCGCGGCGGCGAGGTACCCGGCGGGCGCGGGCAGCACGCCGCCCTCCCCGAGCACCGGCTCGAGCAGCACCATCGCCGTCGCGTCGCCGACCGTGCCGGCCAGCGCGGCGGCGTCGCCGTAGGGGACGTACCGGACGCCACCGGGCAGCGGCGCGAAGGCCGCGGCCTTGGACGGCTGGCCGGTGAGCGCCAGCGCGCCCATCGTCCGGCCGTGGAAGGCGCCCTCGGCGGTGACCACCTCGGGCCGCCCGGTCAGCCGGCTGATCTTGAACGCGGCCTCGTTGGCCTCGGCGCCGGAGTTGCAGAAGAACACCCGCCCGGGCCGGCCGGCCAGCTCCAGCAGCCGCTCGGCGAGGACGACGCCGGGCTCGTGCATCGCCAGGTTGGACACGTGCCCGAGGGTCTGCGCCTGCCGGGTGATCGCCTCGGTCACCCGCGGGTGCGCGTGGCCGAGGATCGTCGTCGCGATCCCGCCGAGCAGGTCGGTGTACTCGCGGCCGTCGACGTCCCAGACGACCGCGCCCGCGCCGCGCGCCAGCGCGACCGGCGGCGTCCGGTAGTTGCCCATCATCACCGCCGACCAGCGGCCGGCCAGCTCCTCGGTGCGGGTCATGCCGGCTCCTCCCCGGTCGGTGCGTCGGTCGCGGCGGCGGCGGGGACGACCATCGTCCCGGTGCCCTCGGTGGTGAACATCTCCAGCAGCAGCGCGTGCGGGGTGCGGCCGTCGACCACGGTGGCCCGCCGCACGCCGCCCTCGACCGCCCGCAGGCAGGCGGCCATCTTCGGGACCATCCCCGCGTCCAGGGTGGGCAGGATCTCGGCCAGCTCGACGGTGTCGATCTTCTGCACCAGCGAGTCGCGGTCGGGCCAGTCGGCGAAGAGGCCCTCGACGTCGGTGAGGACGACGAGCTTGACCGCGCCCAGCGCCACGGCCAGCGCCGCGGCCGCGGTGTCGGCGTTGACGTTGTGCACCACGCCGTCGCGGTCGGGCGCCACGGTGGCCACGACCGGGATCTTGCCGCGCTCGAGCAGCGCGGTGACCGGCGTGGGGTCGACGGCGACGACGTCGCCGACCAGGCCGACGTCGACCGGCTCGCCGTCGACGACCGCCGCCGTCCGCTCGGCGGTGAACAGCCCGCCGTCCTCCCCGGACAGGCCGACCGCGAGCGGGCCGTGCTGGTTGACCAGGCCGACCACCTCCGGGGTGACCTGGCCGGTGAGCACCATGCGGACGACGCCGACGGTCTCCTCGTCGGTCACCCGCAGGCCGCCCCGGAACTCGCTGTCGATGCCGAGCCGGCCGAGCATGCCGGTGATCTGCGGCCCGCCGCCGTGCACGACGACGGGCAGGATGCCGCAGGTCCGCAGGAAGACCATGTCCTCGGCGAAGGCCCGGCGGCACGCGTCGTCGACCATCGCGTGCCCGCCGTACTTGATCACCACGACGTTGCCGTGGAACTCCTTGAGCCAGGGCAGCGCCTCGGTGAGGACCGCGATCCGGCGGGCGTCGCCCTCGGGGTCGTGGGTGCGCATGACCCGCCGGGTGCCGATGCGCCGGCGCGGCGGTGGCGGCGCCTCGTCGACCCGGACGTCGGGGGGCGTGGGGTCCTCGTGGGTGTCCTGGGGGGTCGCGTCGGCGGTCACGTCGAGTACGCCGAGTTCTCGTGCACGTAGGCGATGGACAGGTCGTTGGTCCAGATCGTGGCCTGCTCGGTGCCGGCCCGGAGGTCGACGTCGATGGTGACCGCCCGGCCGGTGAGGTCGACGCCCTCGCGGGGGTCGCCGATCGCGCCGCCCCGGCAGACGGTGACGCCGTTGATGGTCACGTCGACCCGGTCGGGCTCGAAGGCGGCGTCGGTGGTGCCGATCGCGGCGAGCACCCGGCCCCAGTTCGGGTCGTTGCCGAACAGCGCGGTCTTGAGCAGGTTGTTGCGCGCGCACGCCCGGCCGGCGGTGAGCGCGTCCTCGACGGTCGCCGCGTTCCGCACGGTGATCGCGATGTCCTTGGTCGAGCCCTCGGCGTCGGCGAGCAGCTGCATCGCCAGGTCGGTGGCCGCGGCGGTGAGCGCCTCGGTGACCTCGGCGGCGGTCGGGGTGACCCCGCTCGCGCCGTTGGCCATCGCGACCACGGTGTCGTTGGTGGACAGGCAGCCGTCGGAGTCGACGCGCTCGAGGCTGACGCCGGTGGCCGTCTTCAGCGCGTCCTGCAGCACGGCCGGTTCGACCACGGCGTCGGTGGTGAGGACGACGAGCATCGTCGCGAGGCTCGGGGCGAGCATGCCCGCGCCCTTGGCCATGCCGCCGACCGACCAGCCGTCCCGCTCGACGACCGTCGTCTTCGGCACGCTGTCGGTGGTCATGACGGCCCGCGCGGCGTCGGGGCCGCCGTCGGCCGACAGCGACTTCGCCGCGTCGGTGACCCCGGGCAGCAGCCGGTCCATGGGCAGCCGGACGCCGATGAGCCCGGTGGAGGCCACCGCGACGTCGATCGCGCCCAGCCCGAGCTCGGCGGCGGTGTGCTCGGCGGTGGCGTGGGTGTCACCGAAGCCGTCGGTGCCGGTGCAGGCGTTGGCGCCCCCGGAGTTGAGCACGACCGCCCGCAGCCGCCCGTCGAGGAGCACCTGCCGGCTCCACAGCACCGGCGCGGCCGGGAACCGGTTGGTGGTGAAGACGGCGGCGGCGGCGTCCCGCGGACCGTCGTTGACGACCAGGGCGACGTCGGGCGCGCCGGAGCTCTTCAGCCCCGCGGCGACGCCCGCGGCCCGGAACCCCTGCGGTGCGGTGACGCTCACGGGGCCACCCCCACGACCGGCAGGCCGGTGGTCTCGGGCAGACCGAGGGCGAGGTTGGCGCACTGGAGAGCCGCGCCCGCGGTGCCCTTGGTCAGGTTGTCGACGGCGGCGACGACGACCAGCCGGCCGGCGTCGGGGTCGACGGCGACCTGCAGCGCGACGGTGTTGGCGCCGAGCACCTGCGCCGTCGTCGGCCACTGGCCCTCGGGCAGCAGGTGCACGAACGGCTCGTCGGCGCAGGCCTTCTCGTAGGCGGCCCGGACGTCGGCCTCGTTCGCACCGCCGGCCAGCGGGGCGGTGCAGGTGGCGAGGATGCCCCGGCTCATCGGCACCAGCGTCGGGGTGAAGCTGACGGTGACGTCCCGGCCGGCCGCCCGGGAGAGGTTCTGCACCATCTCGGGCGTGTGCCGGTGCACCCCGCCGACGCCGTAGGCGGTGACCGACCCCATGACCTCGCTGCCGAGCAGGTGCGGCGCGGCCTTCTTGCCCGCGCCCGAGGTGCCGGAGGCGGCGACCACGACGACGTCGGGCCCGGCCACACCGGCGGCCAGCGCGGGCGCCAGGGCCAGGGTGACCGCCGTCGGGTAGCAGCCCGGGACGGCGATCCGGCGGGCCCCGGCCAGCCGCTCGCGCTGACCGGGCAGCTCGGGCAGGCCGTAGGGCCAGCTCCCGGCGTGCGCCGAGCCGTACCAGCGCTCCCAGGCGGCCGGGTCCTCGAGCCGGTGGTCGGCGCCGCAGTCGATCACCAGCGTGTCCTCGGGCAGGGTCGCGGCGACGGCGGCGGACTCCCCGTGCGGCAGGGCGAGGACGACGACGTCGTAGCCGGCGAGGTCCTCCGGCGCGCTGGGCCGCACCTCCAGGTCGGCGAAGGGCAGCAGGTGCGGCTGCAGCTCGCCCAGGCGTCGGCCGGCGCTCGAACTGGCGTGCACCCCGGTCAGCCGCAGGTCAGGGTGCCCGGCCAGCAGCCGGACCACCTCTCCCCCGGCGTACCCGGTGGCGCCGGTGACCCCGACCGTCCACGTCCGCGCTGCCCTCATGATGCATGACCATACATGGCCGTGCATGACCTTCCACAGTCACCCGGTCGGATGTACTCCCGCGCGCCCGCGAGACGACGCGCACACGGGAGACGCCCACGCACTCAGGAGACGAGGTGGGGCGACCGCGCGGGCTCCACCCCGGCGTAGGGACTCAGCCCTCCCCAGCGGGTCAGTTCGCGCTCCAGCCACGGCGGCCCGGCCAGCACCATCTGGCGTGACTCCAGGGCGGCGGCGAGCCCGAGCCGGCCGGCGCACCAGCGCACCAGCGACGCCACGTCGGTGGCCACCACGCCGTCGTCGGGGAACCCGGGCGTCTCGACGCAGACCTCGTTGCCCGTCCGGTCGAGCAGCAGCCAGAGGTGGTGCGGCGCCCGGGACCGCCGGACGTCGAACCGCACGACCACGCGGGGCCGCGGCAGGGACGCCGGGTCGATCAGCCGGGCCAGGATCCAGAGGGCGAGGTAGGGGTCGTGGTCGCCCGGCGCCACCTCCCGCCACCGCGCCCCCCACCTCCCCAGCGCGGCGCAGACGTCGTCCAGCTCCCGCCCCATCCGGGTCAGGGTGTACTCCGTGGTGCGGCCCGAGCGCCGCCGCTCGACCACGCCGTCCCGTTCCAGGGTGTGCAACCGCTGGGCCAGGACGCTGCGCGAGAGCCCGGGGGCGCCCTCGAGGATGTCGCCGAAGTGGACGCACCCCAGGGCCAGGTTCCGGACGATGATCGGCGTCCACCGCTGGGCGAAGACCTCGGCCCCGAGCGCCAGGGGGCAGTACTGACCGTAGCCACCCATGCCGGACACCCTCCACCCGCGGCGGGCCCGGTGGGGCCCCTGGGAGCGCGGTCCGTCCCCGGCAGTCCGTTTTCCGGACTGACGGGCGCCGGCGGCGCAGGAGTCCACTCGACGGGTCCGCCCTCGGCCGAGGAGTCCCGATGCGCCGGTCCCTGCCCACCGTCGTCGCGGCGGCCGTCCTGACGGCCACGTTCGCGTCCGTCTCACCCGCCGCAGCCTCTCCCCCGGTGGACGCCGCGAGCATCCGGACGTGGAACGAGATCGCGGTCACCGCCATCACCTCGACGACCCCACCGACGCCGGGGCCGGTCGGGCCCCTCTACCTCGCCTACGTGCACCGTGCCGTCTACGACGCGGTGCAGGGCCTCCCGCGCCGCGCCTCCGTCCCGGCCGCGGTCGCCGCGGCGGCCCATGGCGTCCTGGTCACCTACTTCCCCGGCCAGGAGGAGATGCTCGACCAGCGGTACACCGCCGAGCTGGCCGCGGTCCGGGACGGCAAGGCGGAGGACCGGGGTGTCGCCGCCGGCGCGGAGGCCGCGCAGACTCTCATCGAGGACCGGCGGGACGACGGCCTGAACGGGCCGGCGCTGCCCCTGCCCACCCCCGGGCCCGGGGTGTGGGAGCCCCTCCCGACGGAGCCACCGACGACGGCTGCCGTGGGCTCCTGGCTCGGCACGGTGGAGCCCTTCGTGCTCGGGTCCCCGTCGGAGCTGCGGCCGGCCGGTCCCCCGGCGCTGACCAGCGACCGTTGGGCCCGTGACTACGAGGAGGTCAAGACGGTCGGTTCGGCGTCGTCGACGGTCCGGACAGCGGAACAGACCGCCGCGGCGCTCTTCTGGGCCGACCAGCCGGCCGTGCAGAGCCAGCGGGCCCTGCGCGGCTACAGCGTGCAGGAGCGTCTGGACGCGATGGAGACGGCGCGGCTGTTCGCCCTCGTGAACACCGCGGGCACCGACGCGCTGATCGCCTGCGCCGACGCCAAGTTCCACTGGAACTTCTGGCGGCCGGTCGGCGCCATCCGGCGGGCGGACACCGACGGCAACCCCGCCACCGTGCCCGACCCCGCGTGGAGCCCGCTCGTCCCGGCGCCGGTCTTCCCCGAGTACCCGAGCAACCACGCCTGCGCGACGACCGCCCTCGCCACGGTGGTGGACGGGCTGCGGGGGAACTCGCCGTTCTCGCTGACGGTGAGCAGCGTCAGGGGCACACCGCCCGTCGAGTACCGGACCACCTTCACCTCCGCCGAGCAGCTGATCGAGGAGGTCGGGAACGCGCGCATCTGGGCCGGGATCCACTACCGGTTCTCCGTCGAGGACGGCACCGACATCGGTCGCGCGGTCGGCGAGAGGGTGCTGGGCACCGACCGCTGATCGCCCGGCCCGCCTGACCTCGGGCCACCGTCGCGGCGACGACGAGGTCAGGCGAGCGGGTCGCCGTCGCCGTACGGGAGCAGGCGCAGCCGCCGCGCGTCGCCGCCCGGCGTCGTGGCGCGCAGCGTGTCGAGGGCGTCGACCCCGGCGCGGAAGAACCGGCCCGACCAGTGGTCGAGCTCGCCGGCGGCGATGGCCACCACCAGGTCGACCACGTCCTCGGGGCGGGTCCACTCGGTGCGGCCTGCGTGCATCGGCATGGCGCGGGTCATCGCGGTGTCGACCACGCCGGGCGCCAGGTCGAACGCCCGCACGCCGTGCGGTGCGCCGGCCAGGTCGATCGACTCGGTGATCCGCACCTGCGCGGTCTTGCCGGCCGAGTAGGCGCTGTAGTGCGGGTTCGCCCGCGTGGAGATCCCGCTCGCCAGCCCCACCACCCGGCCGCCGCCCGCGGCGAGCATGCCGGGCAGGACGGCGCGGGCGACGAGGAACGGCCCGCGGACCTGGCTCTCGACCACCGACCACCACTGGTCGGGGTCGGCCTCCCACAGCGGCACCTCGGCGGCGTCGATCAGGCCGGCGTTGTTGACCAGCAGCCCGACCGGGCCCAGCTCCCGGGTCACCTGCGCGACGGCGGCGTCCACGGCGGCGGCGTCGGTGACGTCGGCGGGGACCGCGAGGGTGCGCGCGCCGGTGGCCGCGGCGACCTCGGCCATCGCCGTCCGCAGCCGGTCGCCGCCGCGGGCGAGCCCGGCGACGGCGGCGCCGCGGGCGGCCAGCCCCTCGGCCAGGTACCGGCCGATGCCGGCCGACGCGCCCGTGACGAGCGCGACGAGCCCGGTCAGGTCAGGCATCCCCGCTCCGCAGGGTGATCCCCTGCATCCCGACGACGGCGACGATGCCCTCGCGCACGCGGGCGACGTCCTCGGCAGTCAGCGTGCGGTCGGGCGCGCGCAGCACCAGCGAGTACGCCAGCGACCGCGACCCCGCCGGCACCGGCGGGCCGGAGTACACGTCGAACAGGCGCACCGCCTCGAACAGCTCGCCCGCTCCTCCGCGCACCAGCGACTCGACGTGCGCGGCGGTGATCTCGTCGGGCACGACGAAGGCGAGGTCGATCAGGACCGGCGGGAAGGCGGAGATCCGCGGGCCCACCGGCACCGGCGACGGCGGGAGGGCGTCGAGGTCGAGCTCCATGACGGAGGTGCGGGCGGGCAGGTCCAGCGCCGCGCACACCCGCGGGTGCAGCTCGCCGGCGTGGCCGACCACCCGGTCGTCGACGACGAGCTCCGCGCAGCGTCCGGGGTGCCAGGGCGCCCGCTCACCGGGGCGGACGAACAGCTCGACGCCGGCGGCCTGGGCCACCAGCCGGGCGGCCTGCACCGCGTCGGCCCAGCCGGCCGGCCGGCCCGGGCCCCACCAGCCGCGCGGCTCGCGGGCGCCGGTCAGGGCGACCGCGACGTGCCAGGGCTGGTCGGGGACGGCGCCCAGCAGCGCGGCGAGGGTCGCGTCGTCGGGCCGCCGGTCGACGCCGGGGACCGGCGCGGGGGTGCGCCGGCCGCCGGGGAAGACCGCGCCGTGCTCGAAGACGGCGACGTCGCGCTGGCCGCGGGCGAGGTTGCGGGCCAGCGTCGCGAGCAGCCCGGGCAGCAGCGTGGTGCGCAGCGCCGGCTCCTCCTCCGACAGCGGGTTGCGCACGAGCACGACCTGCCGGCGCTCGTCGTCGTCGGCCAGGCCGAGCGCGTCGAACACCCCGAGCCCGACGAAGGGGTAGGCCGGGGCCTCGACGTAACCGGCCTCGGCCAGCGTGCGGCCGAGGCTGCGGCGGCGGCGCTGGTCCTCGGTCAGGCCGCGGCCGGGCGGGGCGGTGGGCAGCACCGAGGGGACGTCGTCGTAGCCGGCCAGCCGGACGACCTCCTCGACGAGGTCGGCGGGGTCGGTGAGGTCGGGGCGCCAGGACGGCGGGGTGACGGTGAGCGAGCCGCCGTCCGCTGCCACGTCGCAGCCCACCGCCTCGAGCAGCTCGACCACCCGCTCCGGGGCGTAGGGCACCCCGGCGACCCGGCCGGGCCGGTCGGCGTCCAGCGCGATCGCCGGGCGGGGGGCGCGGGTGTCGACGTCGACCGGACCGCCGACGACGCGGGCGCCGCCGTACTCGGCCAGCAGCGCCGCGGCGCGGGCCAGCGCGACGACGGTCATCTCCGGGTCGACGCCGCGCTCGAAGCGCTTCGCGGCCTCGCTGGGCAGCCGGTGCCGGCGCGCGGTGCGGGCCACGCCGGTGGGCTCCCAGTGCGCGGCCTCGAGCAGCACGTTCCGCGTGCCGTCGCCGATCTCGGTGGAGGCGCCGCCCATGACCGCGGCCAGCCCGATCGGGCCGCTGTCGTCGGTGATGAGCAGGTCGTCGGGCGTCAGCGCGCGGTCGGCGCCGTCGAGGGTGGTCAGCCGCTCCCCCTCCCGCGCCCGGCGGACCACGATCGGGCCGGCCACCGCGTCACGGTCGAAGGCGTGCATCGGCTGGCCGAGCTCGAGCATCACGTAGTTGGTGACGTCGACGGCCAGCGAGATCGACCGGATGCCCGACTGGGTGAGCCGGCGGCGCATCCACCACGGGCTGGGCGCGGTGGGGTCGAGCCCCTCCATCGCGATCATGGAGAAGCGGTCGCAGCGGTCGGGGTCGGCGACCGTGACCTCCCACGCCGGCCCGCCCGGGGCCTCGACCGCCGGCGGCGCCGCGCCCGGGTCGCGCCAGCCGACACCCAGGCCGGTGCCCATCTCGCGGGCGATGCCGCGCATGGCCAGGCAGTAGCCGCGGTCGGGGGTGACGGCCAGCTCGATGACGACGTCGTCGAGGCCGACCACCGGGCGGGCGTCGGCGCCGGGCTCGGGGCCCTCCCCGCCGGTGGCCAGCACCAGGATGCCGGCGTGGTCCTCGCCGATGCCCAGCTCGCGGGCGGAGCAGATCATCCCGTCGGAGACGTGGCCGTAGGTGGTCCGGGCGGCGATCTCGAAGCCCCCGGGCAGCACCGCGCCGGGCAGCGCGACGACGACCGCATCGCCCACGGCGAAGTTGGTGGCGCCGCAGACGACGCCGCGCGGCTCGGCCTCCCCGACGTCGACCCGGCAGTACCGGATCGGCTTCTTGAAGCCGGTCAGCTCCTCGATCTCCAGCACCCGGCCGACCACCAGCGGGCCGCTGACCTCGGCCGGGTGGTGGACCTCCTCGACCTCGAGGCCCAGCCGCACGAAGGTGGCGTCGAGCTGCTCGACGGTCGTCCCCTGTGGGATGTCGACGTGCTCGGCCAGCCAGCCGATGGGGACCCGCACTACTGCTCCACTCCGAACGCTCGCGTGAACCGGACGTCGCCCTCGACGATGTCGCGCATGTCGCCGACCGCCGAGCGGAACTGCAGGGCCCGCTCGATGCCCATCCCGAAGGCGAAGCCGCTGTACTCCTCGGGGTCGATGCCGCAGGCGACCAGCACCCGCGGGTTGACCATGCCGCAGCCGCCCCACTCGACCCAGCGCGGGCCGTCGCGGTGCTCGGGGAACCACACGTCGAACTCCGCCGAGGGCTCGGTGAACGGGAAGTACGACGGCCGCCACCGGGTGCGCGCGTCGGCGCCGAACAGCGCCCGGGCCAGGTGGTCGAGGGTGCCCCGCAGGTGGGCCATCGTCAGCCCGCGGTCGACGGCCAGGCCCTCGACCTGGTGGAACACCGGGGTGTGCGTCGCGTCGAGCTCGTCGGTGCGGTAGGTGCGGCCCGGCGCGACGACGTAGATCGGCGGCGTGCGGGCGAGCATCGTGCGGGCCTGCACCGGGCTGGTGTGCGTGCGCAGCACCAGCCCGGAGTCCTCCGGCGCGACGAAGAAGGTGTCCATCATCGTGCGGGCCGGGTGGTCGGGCTGCATGTTCAGCGCGTCGAAGTTCAGCCACTCCGCCTCGAGCTCGGGGCCCTCGGCGACCTCGTAGCCCATGCCGACGAACACGTCGGCGATCCGCTCCATCAGCGTGGTGATCGGGTGCCGGGCGCCGCGCGGGGTGCGGTCCCAGGGCAGGGTGACGTCGACCCGCTCCTCGGCCAGCACCCGGGCGTCGCGCTCGGCCTCGAGCTCCGCGCGGCGGGTGTCGAAGGCCGCGGTGACCGCCTGGCGCGCGGCGTTGACCCGCTTGCCGGCGTCGGCGCGGGCGGCCGGGGGCAGCGCGCCGAGCTCGCGGCGGGCCAGCGGCACCGGTGCGCGGTCGCCGAGGTGGGCCGGGCGGACGGCGGCCAGCTCCTCGAGATCGCCGGCCTTGCCGAAGGCCTCGCGGGCCGCGGCGACGGCGGCGTCGAGGGCCTCGGCGGAGAGGGCCGCGACCTGCTTGGGGTCGTAGGGGTCGTTGGCGCCGGACACGGGAGGCCATTCTGCCCGCCACCCCGCCCCGGCCGCCCCCGGGTTCCCGGCGGACGCCCCTCCCCCGTCCCGCCGCCTCGACGCGAGATCGGCGATCTCGTGGCCATCAGCGCCTCATGGCCACGAGATCGCCGGTCTCGGTGCGCGAGCAGGGCGGTGTCGGTGGCGGCTGCCAGGATCGGCGGCAGGAGCGAGACGGGGAGGCGCACCGGATGGCGTTGCTGCTGGCGCGGGCCTCGGCCGTCGTCTACGGGGTGGCCGACTTCTGCGGCGGCCTCGCCAGCCGGCGGGCGGCCGCGGCCACCGTCGTCGCGGTGTCGCAGGCCGCCGGCCTGGTGGTGGTCGCGCTGCTGCTGCCCTGGCTGGGCGGGGAGCCCGCGGGCGCCGACCTGGCCTGGGGAGCGGTGGCCGGCGTCGCCGGGGGCGCCGGGCTGCTGCTGTTCTACCGGGCGCTGGCCGCCGGGGTGATGAGCGTGGTGGCGCCGGTGACGGCGGTGTCGGCGGCCGCGCTGCCGGTGCTCGGCGGGCTGGCCCTCGGCGAGCGGCTCGGCCCGGCGGCCGCGGTCGGGATCGTGCTGGCGCTGGTCGCGGTGGTGCTGGTCGCCGCAGAGGGCGGCCTGGCGTCGCTGCGTGCGGCCCGGCTGGGCACCGTCGCGCCGGCGCTGGCGGCGGGGGCCGGGTTCGGGCTGTTCTTCGTGCTGCTCGAGCGCACCGGCGACGACGCCGGGCTCACCCCGCTGGCGGCGGCGCGGGTCGTCTCGGTGCTCCTCGTCGGCGGGCTGGCCCTGGCCACGGTGCGGTCGCTGCGGGTGCCGCGGCGCGTGCTGCCGATCGTGCTGCTGGCCGGGGTGGGCGACATGGCGGCCAACGCGCTGTTCCTCCTCGCCACCCAGGCCGGCGGTCAGCTGGCGATCACCGGGGTGCTCGCCTCGCTGTACCCGGTGAGCACGGTCGTGCTGGCCCAGGTGCTGCTGCGGGAGCGGCTGGCCGGCGCCCAGCGGGCGGGCCTGGCCGTCGCGGCCACGGCGGTGGTGCTGATCGCCCTGCCGTCCTGAGCCCTGCCCCCTCCGGGTGACCCCGCCGGCCGGCCGGCTGCGTCCGGCACCGCCACTGCCGAGAACTCCTCCGTGACCGTTCCCGCGCAGGCACCCGGGCAGCCCGGACCCACGACCGACGCCGTGGTGGCGGCCGCCACCCGCGGGGTGCGCAGCGTCTTCCAGCCCATCGTCGAGATCGACACCGAGCGGGTGGTGGCCTACGAGGCGCTCGCCCGCGGCCCGGTCGGCCCGCTGGAGCGCCCCGACGCGCTGTTCGCCGCCGCGCGCGCCGCGGGCCGGCTCGCCGAGCTGGACGAGGCCTGCCGCGCCGCCGCCTTCCGCGGCGCGGTCGAGGCCGGGCTGGTCGCGCCCCTGACCCTCTTCGTCAACGTGGAGCCCGAGGTCCTCGACACCGCTCCCCTCGAGGACCTGATGGCCATCGCCGAGAGCGCCCCCGGGCAGGTCCGCGTGGTCATGGAGATCACCGAGCGGGCGATCGCCGCCCGGCCGGCCGAGCTGCTGCGCACCGTCGAGCGGGTCCGCGAGCTGGGCTGGGCCGTGGCCGTCGACGACGTCGGCGCGGAGTCGATGTCGCTGGCGTTCCTGCCGCTGCTGCGCCCCGACGTCGTCAAGCTCGACCTGCGGCTGGTGCAGGAGCGCCCGGGTCCGCAGATCGCCGAGATCATGAACGCGGTCAACGCCTACGCCGAGCGCAGCGGCGCCGTCGTCCTGGCCGAGGGCATCGAGGACGAGCGCCACCTGCGCACCGCCCGCGGCCTCGGCGCCACGCTGGCGCAGGGCTGGCTGTTCGGCCGCCCGGCCCCCGGCGCCGCGCCCGACCTGACCGTCGGCGAGCTGGTGCTGCCCGGCGCCGGCCTGCCGGCCGGCGTGCTCGGCGCGGTGTCGCCGTTCGCCTGCCTGCCCGACGGCACGCCGCTGCGGCGCGCGCCCAAGGCGCTGCTGATCGAGCTGTCCAAGCAGCTGGAGCGGGAGGCGCTGCGCCTGGGCGAGACCTGCGTCGTCGCCGCGACCTTCCAGGAGGCGCGCCACTTCACCGTCTCCACCACCCAGCGCTACCGCGACCTGGTCGAGCGCACCGGCTTCGTCTGCGCGCTGGGCGAGGACCTGCCGGTCGAGCCGCTGCCCGGCCTGCGCGGCGCCCACCTCGACCCGGCCGACCCGGTCCGCGGCGAGTGGGACGTCGCCGTGCTGTCCCCGCACTTCAGCGCCGCGCTGCTCGCCCGCGACCTCGGCGACGACGGCCCCGACGCGGAGCGCACCTTCGAGTACGCGCTCACCTACGACCGGGACACGGTGTCGCGGGCGGCGTCGTCACTGCTGTCGCGGGTCGCCCCGCGGGCCGGTGCGGCGCCGGAGCCCCCGGCCGGGCGAGCGCCCGCGGCGGCGGCACCGGCGGGCCGGCCCGCGGGCGGGCTGGCCGTGGGGACGACGAACGCCGAGGTGCTGCTGCGCCGGGCACTGGAGGCCACGCCGAGCGGGGTCACCGTGGTCGACATGCGGCTGCCCGACCAGCCGATCGTCTACGCCAACGCGGCGTTCCGGGAGCTGGCCGGCCTGTCCGCCGAGCAGATCCTCGGCCGCAACTGCCGGCTGCTGCAGAGCCCCGACACCGACCAGGGTGCCGTGGCCCGGATCCGCGCGGCGGTCGAGGCCGGCGCCTCCTGCCGGGAGACGGTGCTCAACCTGCGCGGCCCCGAGCGCACGCCGTGGTGGAACGAGCTGCACCTGGCCCCCGTGCACGACGCCGACGGCTCGGTCGTGCAGTACATCGGCGTGCAGGTCGACGTCACCGCCCGGGTCGAGGCCGAGCGCGCGCTGGTGCGCGAGCGCGACCGCACGCAGGCCGCGCTGGCGCGCATCCAGGAGCTGGCCTACACCGACCCGCTGACCGGCCTGCCCAACCGGCGGCGCCTGGAGGAGCAGGTGGAGACGGCGATCTGGGAGGCCCGCGCCCGCGGCGACGCGCTCGGCCTGCTGTTCGTCGACCTCGACGGGTTCAAGGCGGTCAACGACACCCTGGGCCATGCGGCCGGGGACGAGCTGCTGCAGGTGGTCGCCGGGCGGCTGCGCGACCGCGTCCGCCGGCGCGATCTGCTCGCCCGGCTCGGCGGGGACGAGTTCCTCGTCGCGCTGCCCGACCTGCGGCCGGAGACCGCGGCGGCCGAGGCGGGCCGGGTGGCCGACGAGCTCGCCGCCTCGATCCGCCGGCCGGTCGCGCTGCGCGGCACCGAGGTCTCGCTGGGCGCGAGCATCGGCGTGGGCGTGTGCCCGGACGACGGCGTGGTGTTCGCCGACCTGCTGCACCGGGCCGACCTGCGCATGTACGACCGCAAGGCGGCCACCCGCGGCGCGGCCGCCCGTGCGGCGACCGCGCGGGCCGCGGCCGCCGCGGTGCCCCCTCCGGCGGCGCCCGCGCTGCCCTGATCCCCCGCCGCGGCGGTCAGCCCTGCGCGAGCTGTGTCGCGTAGAGGCAGATCGCCGCGGCGGCGGCCAGGTTGAGGCTCTCGGCGCGGCCGCGCATCGGGATGCGCACCCGGGCGTCGGCGACGTCGGCCAGCTCCGGCGGCACGCCGCGGGCCTCGTTGCCGAACAGCCACAGCACCGGCCCGGCCAGCGTGGTCCCCAGCTCGTCGAGGGCGGTCTCGCCACCACCGTCGGCCGCGAGCACGGTGACCCCGCGTCCCCGCAGGCCGGCGACCAGCGGGCCCAGCGGCGCCCCGCGGACGACGTCGAGGTGGAACAGGCTCCCGGCGCTCGAGCGCACCGCCTTGCCGCCGTAGGGGTCGGCCGAGCCGGCGCCGAAGACGACCGCGCCGGCCCCGCAGGCGTCGGCGGTGCGCAGCACGGTGCCGGCGTTGCCGGGGTCGGCGAGGCCGGCGAGGGCGACGGTGAGCGCGGGCGGGTCGGCGGCCAGCCGGTCGGCGGGGACGTCGCGCAGCGCGCAGACGGCGACCAGGCCCTGCGGCGTCACCGTCTCCGACAGCCCGGCGGCGACCTTCTCGGTGACCAGCCGGACGGGGACCGGGGCGGCGGCCAGCAGGTCGGGGTGCGCGGCTGCGGCGGCCTCGGTGGCGAAGACCTCGCGGACGTCGCCGGGCGCGGTGGCCAGCGCCTCGGACACCGCCTGACGGCCCTCGGCGAGGAAGGCGCCCGCCGCGTCGCGGCCGGCCCGCCGGGTCAGCTTCCGCGCGGCGGCGACCCGCGCCGACCGCTCGGTCAGCAGCTCGCGCACGTCGTCGTCCCTCCCCTGTCCACCCTGCGAGATCGGCGGTCTCGTGGCCATCGGCCGCTGATCGCCACGAGACCGCCGATCTCGCGCCGTCGAGGAGCGTGCCCACACACGGCGACGCCGCCGGCGCCGGCCCCGAGGGACCGGACGCCGGCGGCGTCACGTGGTGCCGGTACGGCCCTGCCTCAGGCGGCCTGCTCGCCGCCGGCCGGAGCCGCGGCGACGGCGGCGCGGGCGGTCTCCACCAGCGCGGCGAAGGCGGCCGGCTCGTTGACCGCGAGCTCGGCGAGCACGCGGCGGTCGAGCTCGATGCCGGCCAGCTTGAGGCCCTGCATGAACCGGTTGTAGGTCATGTCGTTCTGCCGCGCCGCGGCGTTGATGCGGGTGATCCACAGCTTGCGGAAGTCACCCTTGCGCACCTTGCGGTCGCGGTAGTTGTAGGTGGCCGAGTGGAGGATCTGCTCCTTGGCCTTGCGGTACAGGCGCGAGCGCTGACCGCGGTAGCCGCTGGCGGCCTCCAGGACGGTGCGGCGCTTCTTCTGGGCGTTGACCGCCCGCTTCACGCGTGCCACGTGAGAACTCCTTACTGGTTACGGGAGGCGGGGGCTCAGATGCCCAGCAGCTTCTTGAGGGTCTTCGAGTCGGCCGGGCTCAGGACCTGGTCCTTCTCCAGCCGGCGCTTGCGCCGCGAGGACTTGTGCTCGAACTTGTGCTGGTTGTTGGCCTGCTCGCGCATGAGCTTGCCGGTGCCCGTCACGCGCACCCGCTTGGCGGTGCCCTTGTGGGTCTTCTGCTTCGGCATGTCCTCGTCGTCCTCGTTCGTGGTTGTCGGCGCCGCGCGGCAGCACGGGACTGCCGCGACGGCGCCGGCCGTCTCGGTGGTGCGGTCCTGCGTGGCCTCAGGCCGTCGGGGTCTGTCCCTCGGCGGCCCGGTCGGCCTTCGCCTGGCGCCGGGCGCCGTCGGTGGCGGCCTGGTTCCGGTGCGGGGCGATCACCATGACCATGTTGCGGCCGTCCTGCTTCGGGTTGGACTCGACGACGCCGAGCTCGGCGACGTCGGCGGCCAGCCGCTGCAGCAGTCGGTAGCCCATCTCGGGCCGCGACTGCTCGCGACCGCGGAACATCACGGTGATCTTGACCTTGTCGCCGCTCCGCAGGAAGCGCTCGACGTGGCCCTTCTTGGTCTCGTAGTCGTGCGGGTCGATCTTCAGGCGCAGCCGCATCTCCTTGATGACGGTGAGCGCCTGGTTCCGCCGGGCCTCGCGGGCCTTCTGCGCGGACTCGTACTTGAACTTCCCGTAGTCCATCAGCTTGACGACCGGCGGACGGGCCATCGGCGCGACCTCGACGAGGTCCAGCTCGGAGTCCTGCGCCAGTCGCAGCGCCTCGCCGATCGGCACGATGCCGACCTGCTCGCCCTCGGGCCCGACCAGGCGGACCTCGGGGACGCGGATACGGTCGTTGATACGGGGCTCGGTGATGGCCTCTCCTCTGCTCTTCACACGGGAGGAGTCGCGCCCATCCGGCACCGGGAAGGACTCGGGCCCCGTGAGCGGTGTGCTCACAGGGCCCGTCTCGCCGGTGCGGCACGGGACCCGTCGCCGGGCCGTGCACGTCGCGAGGGACCGGCCCGGGGTGGGGCGGTCCTCCGCGAACCGGGACCTGGGCACCTCGACGGCGCCAGGTGGGAGCGGGCTCCTCTTGGTCAGCGGCCCGGGGCAGGGCCGCTGGATGGTGGTTCACGCGCCTCGTGTAGCGGGGAGGCGTGCCCATGCTACAGCGTCGCGAGGACGCCGGTCATTCCCTCCCCCGCCGCCGTCCTGGGCCAGGGAGGTCCTTTGTCAGTCGTCGTAGAGGAGCGGGGGCCTCGCGGGCTGCTGCGCCTGGTGCGCGGCCAGCAGTGCCCGGAGCCCGTCGACGGCGTCCAGGGCCCGCCGGCGGTCGACCGCCTGCACGGCGAGCACGGCGACCTCGTCGCCGTTGGCCAGCTCCAGGGAGGCCCAGGACGAGTGCCGGTCGAAGCGCACCGCCCGGACCGCCTCCCACGGCAGCTCGTGTCGGACGAGCACGTTGCGCACCCGCACCCCGGCGGCGTCGGCGTCGACCCGCGAGGCGCCGGCGAGCAGGACGGCGGCGCCGACGAACAGCCCGAGGCCGGCGATGGCCACCTGGTCGACCAGGCCGAACGTGATCACCCCGGTCGACGACGACGTCAGCAGCACGGCCACGACCGTCATGACGCCCACGACCAGCGCGGCGGCGATCCCGCACATCAGGCGCAGGCGGCGCGGCACGGCGGTCACGGCGGCGGGCGTCGTCGGCACGTCCCTCATGGTCCCAGCCCCCGCGCCGGGAGGTGGCTGGCAGAGTGCCCGGGCGTGGAGGTGACCGGGCAGGCGCAGCGGACGGCGTGGCGCGAGCGGACCGTGCCCGCGGTCGAGCGGGTGCGCCCGGGGCTGTGGTCGGTGCCGGTGCCCATGGGCGGCCCGCTGCGGTGGGTGAACGCCTACGTGCTGGAGCTCGCCGGCGGCGGCCTCGGCCTGGTCGACACCGGCTGGGACGCCGACGACAGCTGGGCGGCGCTGTGCGCGGGGCTGGCCGGCCTGGGCGCCGGCGTCTCCGACGTGCGCGGCGTCCTGGTCACCCACATGCACCTCGACCACGTGGGGCTGGCCGCGCGGGTGCGCGAGGCCTCCGGCGCGTGGATCGCCATGCACCCGGCCGACGCGGCGGCGCTGGCCACGCTGCGCGAGCGCTCCCCCGAGACCTCGATCGAGCGCGAGGTGGCCTTCCTCGTCGACCTCGGCGCGCCCGAGGCCGACGCCCGCGCCGACGCCGGGACGGCCGAGCAGCGGGTGCGGTGGCGATGGCTCGCCCGGCCCGACCGGCTGCTCGAGGACGGCGACCGCGCCGACCTGCCCGGTTGGTCGCTGCGCGCCGTGCACACGCCCGGGCACACCCCCGGGCACCTGTGCTTCGCCGACGAGGACGGCGGCCTGTTCTTCTCCGGCGACCACGTGCTCCCGCGGATCAGCCCGAACGTGTCGACCCACCCGGGCGGGGCCGCCGACCCGCTGCGCGACTACCTCGGCTCGCTGGAGGCGGTCACCGCGCAGCCGGCCGCCGAGGTGCTGCCCGGGCACGAGTGGCGCTTCCGCGGGCTGGCCGAGCGGGCAGAGGAGCTGTGCGCCCACCACGAGCGGCGGCTGGGCGAGCTGCTGGCCGCCGTGCGCGCGCACCCGGGCAGCACCCCGTGGCAGCTGGCCGCGCACCTGACCTGGTCGCGGCCGTGGTCGGAGTACGCGCGGCGGATGCGGATCTTCGCCGTCACCGAGACCGATGCCCACCTGCGGCTGCTGGCCAGCCGCGGCCTGGTGGTGGGCGACGGCGGGCCGGTGCCCACCTGGACGGCTGCGCGGCCGCGCTGACCGGGCCCGGGCGCCGCGGGCCCCGGCGGCCGCGCACCATGGTCGGGTGACCGCGCTCCCCGACGCCGACCCGACCGGCCCGGCCCCGCTGGCGGGCTACACCGTCGCCGTCACCGCCGAGCGGCGCCGGGAGGAGCTCGGCGCGCTGCTCGAGCGCCGCGGCGCGCGGGTCGTGTACGCGCCGGCCATCCGGATCGTGCCGCTGGCCGACGACGCCGAGCTGGCCGCCGCCACCGTGGCCGTGCTGGCCGCACCGGTCGACCTCGTCGTGGCCACCACCGGCGTGGGCTTCCGCGGGTGGCTGGAGGCGGCCGCGGGCCGGGGCCTGCCGCTGGTGGAGCACCTGCGCGGCGCCCGGGTGCTCGCCCGCGGTCCCAAGGCCCGCGGCGCCATCCGCGGCGGCGGGCTGGTCGACGCGTGGTCGCCGGCGTCGGAGTCGTCGGACGAGGTGCTCGACCACCTGCTGTCGGGCGCCGAGGGCCCGCTGGCCGGGCGCCGGGTCGCCGTCCAGCTACACGGCGACCCGCTGCACGGGTTCGTCGCGGCACTGCGCGCCGCCGGCGCCGAGGTGCTCACCGTGCCGGTCTACCGCTGGGTGCTGCCCGCGGACCTCGCGCCGCTGCACCGGCTGGTCGGCGCGGTGGCCGCACGCGAGGTCGACGCGGTGACCTTCACCAGCGCCCCGGCCGCGGCCGCGCTGCTGTCGGTGGCCGACGGGCTGGGCCGGCGCGCGGACCTCGTGGCCGCGCTGCGCGACCGGGTGCTGCCGGTCGCCGTCGGCCCGGTGACGGCAGGGCCGCTGGAGACCGCCGGCGTCAGCACCGTGCAGCCCGAGCGGGCGCGGCTGGGCGCGCTGGCCCGCGAGGTCGTGGCCCGGCTGCCCGCGCGCGACCCGGTGCTGCGGGCCGGCGGCACCGACCTGCAGGTGCGCGGGCACGCCGCCGTGGTCGGCGGCCGGCTGGTGGAGCTGCCGCCCGGTCCGCTGGCGGTGCTGCGGGCGCTGGCCGCGCACCCGGGTGCCGTGGTGGCCGACGCCGACCTGGCGCGGGCACTGCCGGACGGCGGCGCGGTCGCACCGGCGCTGGCGCGGCTCCGCTCGGCGCTCGGGCCGGGCCTGGTCGAGACCGTCGAGGACGGGCACCGCCTGGAAGGCTGACCAGGCCGACTGCCCCGCTGTGGGGAGGGGAGGAACTCCCCGGCCGACGGCGGGGAGCGCGGCGGGCGATGATCGTCGCCGTGGCTGAGCACACGGACACGGCACCGGGACGGGCCCTCGTGGAGGCCGGCGAGCTGGTGGCCGGCTCGATGGCGCGCACGGCGGCCGGCCTGGTCTTCGACGACGGCTCGGCCCGGGTGCGCCTGGACGGCGGGCTGGCGGCGTGGCTGCGCCGCACCGCGGCCGCGGCCGACGCCGACCCGTCCGCACCCGTCTCCTCCCGCGCCCGCTGCCGGGCGGGCGCCGCGCTGGCCTTCGCCGCCGAGCTGTCGGTGACCCGCGCCGCGCAGGGCCGGGCGGTGCGCACCGACGGCTTCCTCGCCCCCGGGCCCGGCGGCCGCGCGCCGGCCGACGAGATCGGCGAGGCGGTGGTGCTGGCCGCGCGGGCAGCGACCGAGGAGTGGCGGGTGCGGCACCTGGGCTACCTGCTCGCCGAGGCGGCCGTCTCCCCCGACCTCGACGCCGCCGTCGTCGCCCGCGGCCTGTCCCTGGCCGGCGCCCTCACCGGACGTCAGCTGGTGCTGCTGGCCGCCGTCGGCCGGCGCGAGCGCGCCCCGCTGCCGATGACGCCGGTGCCGCAGGACCCGCGCGGCTGGACCGCCTGGGGAGCCCTGGAGGACCTCGGCGACCTGCAGCGCGGGGGCCTGCTCGACCCGCCGCCGGCCACCCCGCGCCCGGGCGGTGCCGCCCTGCCGCGGCTGCGCCCGGCCGACCTGCGGCTGACCCGCCGCGGCGTGCTGGTGCACCGGCTGCTGGCGCTGGACTTCGTCCGCGACCAGGCGGTCGCCGCCGCCCTGGCCGACCTCGCCTGATCCTCAGGAGCCGGTGCCCGCGCGCGCGGGACCGGGGAAGCGCGCGCGCAGCGCCCGGTGGACGGCGTCGGGGTACGGCTCGGCCGCGGCGACCGTCTCCGCGACCAGCTCCACCGCGACCGACGTCCCCGCGCCCAGGGCGGCCCGGGCCGGCGCCGTCGCGAGGACGTCGGAGGCCAGCAGGAGCTCGACGGCGAGGACGTCCTCGAGCAGGCCGAGCGCGGCGTCGGCCTTGCGGACGCTCACCGGGGCGCCGGTGGCGTGGTCCTCGATGCCCAGGTCGAGCGGCGGGGTGTCCAGGGTGGCGGGCGCGGCCAGCTGCTGGAGCTCGGACATGACGGCGGCCGCGGGGTAGCGCAGCGCCAGGCCGTACGCCGCCGAGGACGGCGGGCCGGTCATCTGGCCGAAGAACGCCGCCCACAGGTGGCCCAGCCGGCGTTCGCTGAGCTGGCCGACCTGCGCGAGCGCGATGCGCAGCGCGTCGGCGGCGATGGCGAGCACCATCGGGTGGAAGTTGCCGTTGCTGAGCAGCGTGCCGTCCTCGACCGACACCAGCGGGTTGTCCGCCGCGGCGGCCAGCTCGGTCTCCACCGCCGTGCGCAGGGCGGTGACGTACTCGCGGAGCGCCCCGTGGACCTGCGGGACGACCCGGAAGGACAGCGCGTCCTGCACCGACGCGGCGCCGTCGGGCCCGAGCAGCGCACTGCCGGCCAGCAGGTGCCGGAGGTGGTCGGCGGCGGCGACCTGCCCGGGGACCGGCTTGGCCCGGCCGACGGCGGGGTGCAGGACCGAGGGGTTGGCCCGCGTCGCCTCCATCGACACCGCCGCCGCGACGTCGGCGGCCTCCGCGGCGCGCGCCGCCCGGGCGACCACCAGCGCCGCCTGGCCCACCGACACCCCGTTGGCCGAGATCAGGGCCAGCCCGTCCTTGCCGGCGAGGACCAGCGGCGCGATCCCGGCCCGCCGCAGCGCCTCCCCGCCGGCCAGCACCTGCCCCTGGTACTCGGCCCGGCCCAGCCCGACGGCGACCTGCGCCATCCCGGCCATCTGCCCGATGTCGGCCGCACCGACCGAGCCGGTCCCCGGCACGACCGGGTGGACCCCGGCGTTCAGCATCGCCGTCAGCGTCTCGGCGACCGCCGGCGAGGCACCCGACCCGCCGCGGGCGATGCCGGCCAGCCGCACGGCGAGGGCGGCGCGCACCACGGGCACCGGCAGCGGCGGCCCGATCCCGCCGGCGTGCGACAGGACGAGGAACTGCTGCTCGCGGTGGATCTCCTCCGCCGTCAGCCGGGTGTCGCGCAGGTGGCCGACCTGGGTGGTCAGGCCGTAGACGGCGGTGCCGGCGACGAGGGCGTCGTCGACCACGGCCCGCGCGGCGGCGACGCGGTCGAGCGCCGGCCGGTCCAGCTCCACCCGGGCGCCGTCGACGACGGCGAGCAGGTCGTCGACCGACACCGGCGCTGTGCTGATCCGCACGACGGTCATGGGCGCCTCCCGGGGCGGGCCGAGCCTACGGTCGGGGCGGCTCCGGCGGGGTGGATCGGGCGCCCGGCGACCGTGCGCGCTCCGTGCACGTACCGGGGCCGCGGGCGCCGACGGGCCGCGACGTGGGCACACCGCGTGCTGACGACGACCGTCACGGCGCGTTCCGGAGGACCGCCGCGCGGGCACCGACCCCGGTGCGGACGCTGCGCGAGGAGGATGACACCCGGTGCCACGGGGGCCCGGGACACGAGGCGGCGGGAGGTGCACGTGGACGGCGAGGACACCATCCCGATGTGGCGCCCCGACCGCGACTCCCCGGAGGGGAGCAGGATCGTCGTGCCCGCGGGTCCCCCGGTCACCGGCCGGACGGGGCTCGACCGCCGGCGCATCCTCGGCGCCGCCCTCGAGTACATCGACCGGCACGGCCTGGCCGCGCTCACCATGCGCCGCCTGGGCGCGCACCTCGGCGTCGAGGCCATGGCCCTCTACCGCTACGTGCCCGGCCGCGAGCAGCTGCTCGACGGCGTCGTCGAGACCGTCGTCGACGAGCTCTACGGCGACCCGGAGGTGCACCTGCACGCCGCGCACGGCTGGCAGGACTACCTCCAGCGCCTGGCCCACGGCGTGCGGCGGATCGCCCTCGCCCACCCGGAGGTGTTCCCGCTGGTCGCCACCCGGCCCCCGGCGGCCCCGTGGATCCGCCCCCCGCTGCGCAGCCTGCGCTGGATCGAGTCCTTCCTCACGGTGCTGACCGACAACGGGTTCAGCGCCGAGGCGGCGGTGGCGGCCTACCGCGCCTACTCCAGCTTCCTGCTCGGGCACCTGTTGTTGGAGGTGTCCCAGAAGGGGGTACAGATCAACGCGGAGGACGCCCCGGAGGGCGTCCCGGGCACCGGTACCGACCTGAGCGAGTACCCGCTGGTGGTCGAGCTGGAGGAGCTGCTGTCCCGGGACGAGTCCGCGGCGGAGTTCGAGGAGTCGCTCGAGAACCTGCTCGAGCGGCTGGCGTCGGTGCGGGCCGAGGGACGTGTCCCCGGCGAGAACTCCGGGTGAACGGGTTTACGTCGTAAAGCGCCGGGGCATGGCTGTCGTGGCCCGCTGACCCCGGCATCCGGACGCCTGAGGGAGCCGGCCGTACCTGATCCCCACCCGTGAGGAGTGCACGTGATCACCGAACAGCAGATCAGCACCGTCATCGGCACCACCGCCATCGACAACGACGGCGGCAAGATCGGCAAGATCGGCGAGGTCTACCTCGACGACGAGACCGGCCGCCCGGAGTGGGCCACGGTGAACACCGGCCTGTTCGGCACCAAGGAGACCTTCGTCCCGCTGGCGCAGGCCGAGGTCAGCGGCAACCAGGTCCGCTTCCCGTACGACAAGGCGAAGATCAAGGACGCGCCGCGCATCGACACCGACGGCCACCTGTCCCCGCAGGAGGAGCAGGAGCTGTACCGGTACTACGGCGTGGGCACCGCGGGCACCACGACCGGCCAGGCCATGACCACGGGCACGACGACCGGCACCACGACCGGGACCGCCGGCCTCGGTGTGGACCGGGACCGCGACGGCATCCGCGACGACCTCGAGACCCGTGGCACCGTGGGCCACGACACCTCCGGCCCGACCACCGACACCGCGATGACCCGCTCCGAGGAGCACCTCAACGTGGGCACCCAGCGGGTCGAGGCCGGCCGGGCGCGGCTGCGCAAGTACGTGGTCACCGAGAACGTGTCCCAGACCGTGCCGGTCTCCCACGAGGAGGTCCGGGTCGAGCGCGAGCCCATCACCGACGCCAACTACGGCAAGGCGATGGACGGGCCGGCCATCTCCGAGGAGGAGCACGAGGTCGTCCTGCACGCCGAGCGCCCCGTGGTGTCCAAGGAGGCCACCCCGGTCGAGCGGGTCCGCCTGGACACCCAGACGGTGACCGAGCAGCAGCAGGTCACCGAGCAGGTGCGCAAGGAGGAGATCGAGGTCGACGGCGGCACCACCGGCGTCGCGGGCACCGGCACCACGACCGGGACCACCGGGCGGGACGAGCGCGGCTTCGTGCAGAAGGCCAAGGACGCCCTCGACCGCGACAACGACGGCAAGATCGGCCGCTGAGGCCGGGCCCCTGCCGGGGCCGCCACGGAACCACAGCAGCACCCCGACGGGGCCGGCCCACCACGGGCCGGCCCCGTCGCCGTGTCCGGGCCCGGCCGCCGTCCCCGTGGTGTCATGGCGGCATGAGCGAGCCCGGGCCGACCGTGCACGTCGGCGTCCCCGTGGTCCGGCCGGCCGAGCCGCGCGACGTGCCGCGGATCGCGGTCACCCTGACCGTGGCGCTGGCGGAGTCGCGCTGGGTGCGCTGGGCGCTGCCGGCCGACGGGCGCACGCAGCGGCTGACCCGGCTCGCCGAGCTCGACGCCCACCGCGGGGTGGCCACCGGCACCACCTGGGTCAGCGCGGACGCCGACGCCGTCGCCTCCTGGCAGGCCCCCGAGGGAGCCGCCGCCCCGCTGCCGCGGGACGTCGCGGCGGCGCTGGACCGCGAGGTGCCGCGGCTGCACGCCGACCGCGCCGGCGCCGTCGCGGCCACCGACGCCGCGCTCGCCGCGGTGCTGCCGGACGGGCCGCACTGGCGGCTGCGCGCACTCGCCACCCGCCCGCGGTCCCGCCGTCGAGGCCTCGGCGGCGCGGTGCTCGCGCCGGTGCTGGCCCGCTGCGACCGCGACGGCGTCCCGGCCGCGCTGGTCGCCCCCGCGTGGGCGGTGGTGCGCTTCGCCCGCGGGCTGGGGTTCGAGGTGGTGCAGGCGACGCGCTCGGCCGACGGCGCGCTGCCGCTGTGGGTCGCCGTCCGCCCGCCCGGCGTCCCGATGCCCGAGCTGTAGGACGCTGTCGATCCGGGGCTGCCTCGTTCGTACAGGAGGTGCAGGGCCGGTACGGTGCCGGCCGCCCACCCGAGGAGATCCCATGCCGCACTACCTGCTCACCGTGGTCCAGCCCGGGGACGGGACCCCGCCCCCGCCCGAGGTCCTGGAGCCGATCGTGCGGGACACCGACGCGGTGCACCGGGCGATGGTCGACGCCGGCTGCTGGGTGTTCGGCGGTGGCCTGCTCCCGCCGGCGGTCGCGACGACCCTGCGACCCCGGGACGGGGACGTGCTGGTCGTCGACGGGCCGTTCGCCGAGGGCAAGGAGCACGTCGGCGGCTTCTCCGTGATCGACGTGCCGGACCTCGACGCCGCGCTGGAGTGGGGCCGGCGCCTGGTCGCCGCGACCACCCTGCCCATCGAGGTGCGGCCGTTCCACGACGGCTCGGGCCGCCCCTGAGCGGTATGCCCGCCCCGGACGTCGAGGCGGTGTTCCGCGAGTCCTACGGACGCGCGGTCGCCGTCCTCACCCGCCTCCTCGGCGACATCGACGCCGCCGAGGAGGCGGTCCAGGACGCCTTCGCCACCGCCGTGCAGCGCTGGCCGGCCGACGGCGTACCGCCCAGCCCGGCCGGGTGGATCGTCACCACCGCGCGGAACCGGGCGATCGACCGGCTGCGCCGCGAGGCGAGCCGGGCCGACCGCCACCGCGCCGCGGCGCTCCTGCACCACCCCGGTCCCCCGCCCGAGGAGGGCGCCGTGCGCGACGACCGGCTGCGCATGCTGTTCACCTGCTGCCACCCCGCGCTGGCGCCCGCCGCCCGCGTCGCGCTGACGCTGCGGCTGGTCGGCGGGCTGACCACCGCCGAGATCGCGCACGCCTTCCTCGTCCCCGAGGCGACGATGGCCCAGCGCCTGGTGCGGGCGAAGGCGAAGATCCGCGACGCCCGGATCCCCTACCGGGTGCCCGCCGAGGCCGACCTCCCCGACCGACTCGCGGGCGTGCTCGCCGTGGTCTACCTGGTCTTCACCGAGGGGCACACCGCCAGCGCCGGGCCGGAGCTCGTCCGCACCGACCTGTGCGCCGAGGCGATCCGGCTGGGGCGGGCGCTGGTCGAGCTGATGCCCGACGAGCCCGAGGCCCTGGGCCTGCTCGCGCTCATGCTGCTGGTGGAGTCCCGCCGGCCCGCGCGGGTGTCGGCGTCCGGGGAGCTGGTGCCACTGGCCGAGCAGGACCGGCGGCGCTGGGACGCCGGCCTGGTCGCCGAGGGGCAGGAGCTGGTGCGGCGCTGCCTGCGCCGGGACGCGCCCGGGCCCTACCAGGTGCAGGCCGCGATCCAGGCCGTGCACAGCGACCCGCCGACCGACTGGCGGCAGGTCGTCGCGCTCTACGACCTGCTCGTGGCGCTGGCCCCCTCGCCGGTCGTGGCGCTGCACCGTGCCGTGGCGGTGGCCGAGGTCGACGGGCCCGCCGCGGGGCTGGCGCTGGCCGACGCGCTCGACCTGCCGCGCCACCACCTGCTGCCCGCCGTCCGGGCCGACCTGCTGCGCCGCCTGGGCCGGGACGCCGAGGCGGCCGCGGCCTACGGCGAGGCGATCGCGCTGGCCGGCAACGCCACCGAGCGGGCGTTCCTGGAGCGCCGCCGGGCGGAGGTCAGTCCCACCGGCGGCGGGACCGCTTGAGCTCGCCGCGCTGCTTCTTCGCCTGGATGCGCCGCTCCTGCGAGCCGCGGGTCGGCGTGGTGCGACGGCGGGCGGGCGGCGGCGGGGCCAGGGCGGCGCGCAGCACCGCGGCCAGCCGCTCGCGCGCGGCCTGCCGGTTGCGCAGCTGCTGCCGGTGCTCGCTCGCGGTGACGGTCAGCACGCCGTCGGCCAGCCGGCCGGCCAGCCGCCGGGCCAGCCGGTCGCGCTGCGCGTCGGTCAGCGCGGGCAGCTCCAGCGGCGACAGCGACAGCTCCACCCGCGAGTCGGCCGTGTTGACGCCCTGTCCGCCGGGGCCCGACGAGCGGGAGAACCGCCACGACAGCGCCGCCGCGGGGACGACGAGGGAGCCGGTGACCGGGAGGTCACCGGCGGCGTCGTCGGCAGCGGGCACGCCGTCCAGTCTGCCGGGTGGGCGCAGGATGGTGCGGTGACCACCCCCCTGCCGGACGCGCTGGCCGCCGGTCCGGTCCTGCTCGACGGCGGGCTGTCCACCGAGCTCGAGGCGCGCGGGCACGACGTGTCCTCGGCGCTGTGGTCGGCACGGCTGCTGCGCGACGACCCGGACGCCGTCGTGGCCGCGCACGCCGCGTTCGCCGCCGCCGGCGCGCAGGTGGCGACGACGGCGAGCTACCAGGCGACCGTCGAGGGGTTCGCCGCCGCCGGCCTCGACCGCGCGGAGGCGCTGACGCTGGTGGCCCGTTCGGTGGAGCTCGCGCGGCGTGGGGCGCCGGAGTCCTGGGTGGCCGGCTCGGTGGGGCCCTACGGCGCCGCACTCGCCGACGGCTCCGAGTACACCGGCGCCTACGCGGACGAGGTCGGCGTCGCCCGGCTGCGGACGTTCCACCGGCCGCGGATGGCCACGCTCGCCGAGGCCGGGGCCGACGTCCTGGCCTGCGAGACGGTGCCCGCGGCGGCCGAGGCCGAGGCGCTGCTGGCCGAGGCCGAGGCCCTGGGCGTGCCGGTGTGGCTGTCGCTGACCACGGTGGTCGACGGCGACGGCGTCGCACGCACCCGGCGCGGGGAGCCGGCGGCGGAGGTGTTCGGCATGGCGCGCGGGGTGGGCGCCGTGGTCGCCGTCGGGGTGAACTGCACCGACCCGGCGGGCGTGCCGGCGGCGCTGCGGGCCGCGGCGGGCGCGGGGCTGCCGCTGGTGGCCTATCCGAACAGCGGCGAGGGCTGGGACGCCGTGGCGCGGCGCTGGACCGGCACCGGCGGGGTCGACCCGGCCGCCGTCCCGGGGTGGGTGGCGGCCGGCGCGCGGCTGGTGGGCGGCTGCTGCCGGGTCGGCCCGGCCGGGATCGCGGGGCTCGCGGGGGCGCTGCGCCACGATCAGGGTCCCTGATCGTGCGGCGTCCTCCCCCACGGTGGGACGTGAGGGAGGACGCCCGGGGATCAGGGACCCTGATCGTCGCGGGCGCGGCGCTACAGGATCGGGTTGCCGCCGGTGACCGCGACCCGGGCGCCGGAGACGTAGGACGCCTCGTCGCTGGCCAGCAGCACGTACACCGGCGCGAGCTCGGCCGGCTGCCCGGCGCGGCCCATCGGCACCTGCTGGCCGAAGCTGGCCACCTTCTCCTCGGGCATGGTCGAGGGGATCAGCGGCGTCCACACCGGCCCGGGCGCCACGCTGTTGGCCCGGATGCCCTTCTCGGCGTACATCTGCGCCAGGCTCGCGGTGAAGTTGGCGATGGCGGCCTTGGTCATCGCGTAGGGCGCGAGGCTCGGGCTCGGCATGTCGGAGTTCACCGACGACGAGTTGATGATCGACCCGCCCGAGGGCATGTGCGGGATCGCGTCCTTGCAGAGCACGAACATCGCCGTCAGGTTCGTCGCGAGGGTGTGGTCCCACTCCTCGTCGGGGACCTCCTCCAGCGAGTCGTGGCTCATCTGGAACGCGGCGTTGTTGACCAGGACGTCGACCTTGCCGAACGCCTCGACCGCCTTCGGGATGATCGTCTTCGCGTGCGCCCGGTCGGAGATGTCACCGGGCACCAGCACGCACGTGCGGCCGGCCTCCTCGACGTACTTCTTCGTGTCCTCGGCGTCCTCGTGCTCGCTGAGGTAGCTGATCAGGACGTCGGCGCCCTCGCGGGCGAAGGCGATCGCGACCGCGCGGCCGATGCCGCTGTCGCCGCCGGTGACCACGGCGGCCTTGCCGGTCAGCTTCCCCGACCCGCGGTAGGTCTCCTCGCCGTGGTCGGGCTTCGGGTCCATCTCGCCCAGCGTGCCGGGCGGGGTCTGCTGCTGTTCGGGCTGGGACTCGGGGCGGGGTGACGACACGGGTGCTCCTCGGTGCGCGGACAGGCGGGCGGCGCGCGGTGGACGGGGTGGTCTCCCCCGTACCGCGTCGCCGTCCGCCTACCCGCACACCCGGCGGCAGAACCCGACCGGCCGTCAGGCCGTCTTGCCCAGCCGCGGGGCCTCGGCCGGCGCGCCGAGCGCGACGGCGTCCCAGCGCATCTCCATGTGCCGGTGACCGTGCCGGTCCACGACGGGCACCCACCGGATCAGGGGTCGTTCCTCGACTCGCATGGTTGCATCCACCTCCCGTTAACCCATTGTTCACCTACTCTCCCCGAGTCGGCCACCTCACACCCGATCTGCACCGGTCGTTACCGTTTCGTGACCCCGAACCCCACCCGAGGGCCCTGTCCGGGAGCCCCGGCGGGAAGGCCGCGGCCGTCGGGCACGCTGTCCCCACGATGACCGCGACGGCTCCGCTCCCCCTGCTCGACGACCCCGGCGACCTCTCGGCGCTGCGGGCGCGCGGCGACGACGCCGACGAGCTGTTCACCTCCTTCGCCGCGTGGGCCGAGGACGGCGGCACGCCGCTGTACCCGCACCAGGAGGAGGCCCTGATCGAGCTGGTCAGCGGCGCCAACGTCGTCCTGGCGACGCCGACCGGGTCGGGCAAGTCGCTGGTGGCCACCGGCGCGCAGTACGCGGCCCTGGCCGCCGGACGGCGCAGCTTCTACACCGCGCCGATCAAGGCCCTGGTCAGTGAGAAGTTCTTCGCGCTGTGCGGCGTCTTCGGCGCGGCCAACGTCGGCATGCTCACCGGCGACGCGAGCGTCAACGCCGGCGCCCCGGTCATCGCCTGCACCGCCGAGATCCTCGCCAACGTGGCGCTGCGCGAGGGCACCGACGCCGACGTCGGCCTGGTCGTCATGGACGAGTTCCACTTCTACGGCGACCCCGACCGGGGCTGGGCCTGGCAGGTGCCGCTGCTGGAGCTGCCCCGCGCGCAGTTCCTGCTGATGAGCGCGACGCTGGGCGACACCACCCGGCTGCGCGAGGACCTCACCCGCCGCACCGGCCGCCCCACCGCGCTGGTCGCCTCCGCCGAGCGGCCGGTCCCGCTGCACCACTGGTACGCGACGACGCCCGCGCACGAGACGATCCAGGAGCTGCTCGACACCCGGCAGGCGCCGGTGTACGTCGTCCACTTCACCCAGGCCCAGGCGCTGGAGCGGGCGCAGGCGCTGATGAGCGTCAACGTCTCCTCGAAGGAGGAGAAGGCGGCCATCGCCGCGGCGATCGGCGGGTTCCGGTTCACCTCGGCGTTCGGGCAGACGCTCTCCCGGCTGGTGCGCCACGGCATCGGCGTCCACCACGCCGGGATGCTGCCGCGGTACCGGCGGCTGGTGGAGACCCTCGCGCAGGCCGGCCTGCTCAAGGTCATCTGCGGCACCGACACCCTCGGCGTCGGCATCAACGTGCCCATCCGCACCGTCGTGTTCTCCGCGCTGAGCAAGTACGACGGCACCCGCACCCGGCTGCTCAACGCCCGCGAGTTCCACCAGATCGCCGGGCGGGCCGGCCGCGCGGGCTACGACACCGCGGGCACCGTCGTCGTGCAGGCCCCCGAGCACGAGGTGGAGAACCTGCGGCAGTTCGCCAAGGTCGCCGACGACCCCAAGAAGCGCCGCAAGCTGGTGCGGAAGAAGGCGCCCGAGGGGATGGTGCCCTGGTCGAAGGCGACCATGGAGCGCCTGGTCGCCGCCGAGCCGGAGCCACTGTCGAGCTCCTTCCGGGTGTCGACGGCGATGCTGCTCGACGTCGTCGACCGGCCCGGCGACCCCGTCGCGGCGATGCGCCGCCTGCTCACCGACAACCACGAGCCACGCAAGCGGCAGCTGCGGCACGTCCGCGAGGCGATCGGGATCGCCCGCTCGCTGCTGCAGGCCGGCGTCCTGGAACGGCTCGACGAGCCCGAGCCGGACGGCCGGCGCTACCGGCTGACGGTCGACCTGCCCCCGGACTTCGCCCTCAACCAGCCGCTGTCGACGTTCGCGCTGGCCGCCGTCGAGCTGCTCGACCCCGACTCGGACGCCTTCGCCCTCGACGTCGTCAGCGTCCTCGAGGCCACCCTCGACGACCCGCGGCAGGTGCTGGCCGCGCAGGCGAACAAGGCCCGCGGCGAGGCGGTCGCGCAGATGAAGGCCGAGGGCATCGAGTACGAGGAGCGCATCGAGCTGCTCGAGGACGTCACGTACCCGAAGCCGCTGGAGGAGCTCCTCGAGCACGCCTTCGACGTCTACGTGCGCAGCAACCCGTGGGCCCGCGACGCGCACCCGTCGCCGAAGGCGATAGTCCGCGAGATGTGGGAGCGGGCGATGACCTTCCGGGAGTTCGTCTCGGTCTACGGCCTCACCCGCTCCGAGGGCGCGGTGCTGCGCTACCTGTCCGACGCGGTGAAGGCGCTACGCTCCGGCGTCCCGGCCGCGGCGCGCACCGAGGAGGTCACCGACGTCGTCGAGTGGCTCGGCGAGCTGGTCCGGCAGGTCGACTCGTCGCTGCTCGACGAGTGGGAGCAGCTGACCAGCCCCGACCAGCCCCTCGACGAGCCGGTGGCCGTCCCGGCCCGGGCGCGGCCGCTCACCGGCAACGAGCGGGCGTTCACCGCGATGGTCCGCAACGCGCTGTTCTCCCGGGTGCAGCTGTGGGCCCGGCGCCGCTGGTACGACCTGGGCGAGCTCGACTCGGGCGCGGGCTGGGACGCCGAGCGCTGGGGCGAGGTGGTTCGGGACTACTTCGCCGAGCACGACGAGGTGGGCACCGGCGCCGACGCCCGCGGGCCCGGCCTGCTGGTGTGGGACCGCAGCACGCCGGGGCTCTGGCGGGTGCGGCAGATCGTCGACGACCCGGCCGGCGACCACGACTGGGGCATCGACGCCGAGGTCGACCTCGGCGCCTCCGACGAGGCCGGCGAGCTCGTGCTGCGGGTCGTGGGCGCCGGCCGGCGGGACGACGCGTGGACCTGAGGCCGGTCACCACCCCGCGGCTGCGGCTGGACGCCGTCGTCCCGGACGACCTCGAGGAGCACCACGCGCTGCTGTCCGATCCCAGTACCTGGGCGCACCTGCCCTCGGGCCGGGTCACCTCGCGCGAGCAGGTCGCCACCCGGATCGGGCACTCCCTGGCGGACTGGGCGCACGCCGGGCTCGGCTACTGGACCGCCCGCCTGCGCGAGGACGCCGACGTGCCGGCGCTGCGGCCGGGCCAGGTGGTGGGAACCGGCGGCTGCGCCTGCCCGCCCGGCACCTCGTGGTGGAACCTCTCCTACCGCCTCACCCCGCCCGCGTGGGGCCACGGCCTGGCCGCCGAGCTCGTGACCGCCGCGCTGGACGCCGCGCACGCCGTCGCTCCGGACCGCCCGGTGGTCGCCTACCTGCTCGAGCGCTCCCGGGCGCGGGCCGAGCGGGCCGGGCTGACGCCGGCCTGGCGCGGCCCGGACGCCGGCAACCCCGACCCCGACGCCGTCCGGCTGGTCTACGCCGACCGTCCGCTCGACGACGCCCTGCTCGCCGCGGTCACCGGCCTGGCGTGACGGCCCGGCGGCGGTGACCGCGTGACCCCGCTGGAGGCGCTCGCGGTCGCCGCCGCGGGACTGGCCGCGGGCGCGATCAACGCCGTCGTCGGCTCGGGGACGCTGGTGACCTTCCCCGTCCTGCTCGCCACCGGCCTGCCGCCGGTGACGGCGAGCATCTCCAACAGCCTCGGGCTGGTGCCCGGCAGCGTCGGCGGCGCGGTGGGCTACCGGCGGGAGCTGGCCGGGCAGCGCGGGCTGCTGCTGCGGCTGGTGCCGGCCTCGGCGCTGGGCGCGCTCACCGGCGCGGTCCTGCTGCTGCACCTGCCGGCGGCGGCGTTCGAGGCGGTGGTGCCGGCGCTGGTCGGGCTGGCCGTGGTGCTGGTCGCGGTGCAGCCGCTGCTGACCCGCCGGCTGGCGGCCCGGCAGCCGGCACCGGACGCTCCCCCGCGCGGGCCGCGGCTGGCCGGGCTGGTCGCCGCCGCGTACGCGACCGGCAGCTACGGGGGCTACTTCGCCGCCAGCCAGGGCGTGCTCCAGGTGGGCCTGTTCGGCCTGCTGCTGGCCGAGCCGCTGCAGCGGCTCAACGCGCTGAAGAACGTGCTGAGCTCGACGGTCAACGCGGTGGCGGCGCTGGTCTACGTCGTCGTGGCCACCGACCGGGTGCACTGGACGGCCGCGGCGCTCGTCGCGGCCGGCTCCGCGGCGGGCGGGCCGCTCGGGGCGCGCTACGGCCGGCGGCTGCCGCAGGCGGTGCTGCGGGCGGCGATCGTCGTGCTCGGCGCGGTCGCGGTCGGCGTGCTGCTGGCCCGGTGAGGAGCGTGCGCCGGCCGCCGTGACAGGCTCGTCCCGATGCCCGCCCGCCGACCCCGACGCCCGTGAGCGTCCTCGAGTGGCTCCTGCTGGTGCTGGCGGGGATCGGCGCGGGCCTGTCGGGGAGCATCGCCGGGCTCGCCTCGCTGGTCAGCTACCCGGCGCTGCTGGCCACCGGGCTGCCGCCGGTGACCGCCAACGTCACGAACACCGTGGCGCTGGTGCTCACCAGCGTCGGGTCGGTGAGCGCCTCGCGGCCGGAGCTGTCCGGGCAGGGCCGCCGGATGCTGCCCCTGGTCGCCGCCGGGGTGCTCGGCGGGGCCGCGGGTGCGGGGCTGCTGCTGGTCACGCCGGCCGAGGCGTTCGAGCGGCTGGTGCCGGTGCTGATCGGCGGGGCGGCGCTGGCCATCGTGCTGCAGCGCCCGCCGCGCGAGCTGGCCGCCGAGGGAGCGCGCCGGCACCGACGCCGTGACCCGTGGTGGCTGGTCGCCGGGACGGCGCTGGTGGCCGTCTACGGCGGCTACTTCGGCGCCGCGGCCGGCGTGCTGCTGCTGGCGCTGTTCCTGCTGGGCACCGGCGAGGGTCTGCCGCGCAGCAACGCGTTCAAGAACGTCGTCCTGGGGGTGGCCAACGCGGTGGCCGCCGTCGGCTTCGTGGTGCTCGCCCCCGTGGTGTGGAGCGCGGTGCTCCCGCTGGCCCTGGGCTGCCTGGTCGGCGGCCGGCTGGGACCGCGGGTGGTGCGCCGCGCGCCGCAGGCCCTGCTGCGCCGCCTGATCGGCCTGGCCGGGCTGGGCCTGGCGGTGGTGCTGGCGGTGGACGCCTACCGCTGAGGCCCCCGGGTGGTGCCGCGGGGGTTGGGGCACGATGGTGGACGGCGGAGAAGGAGGACGGCAGACGGTGACGAGCAACGACGCGGCGGGACGGTTCCTCCAGGCGCTGCAGGAGCCCGCGACCCAGGACGAGACCGGCCCGGAGATGGCGCCCTCGCGGCTGGCCCGGGCGTTCGCCCAGGCGGTCGGGGTCGACGGCGCCGCGCTGAGCATCCACGAGGGCGCGGGTCTGCGGACGCCGATCGGCGCCAGCGACCGCACGACCTCGCACGCCGAGCAGCTGCAGTTCACCGCCGGCGACGGCCCGTGCCTGCGCGCCCACGACACCGGTCAGGCGATCGTCTTCGACATCGAGGACATCAACCGCAACTGGCCCGAGCTGCACACCGCGCTGCTGGGCGAGACGCCCTTCCGGGCGGTGTTCTCGCTGCCGCTGGCGCCGCCGCTGGGGCCGACGGTGATCGTCGACCTCTACGCGCGCGAGCTGGAGACCCTCACGTCCGTGCCGCGCGACGACGTCGAGGCCGCGCTGCTGGTGCTGACCGAGGAGATGGTGCGCTCGTCCGGGGCGGCGCCGGCCGACGAGGGCGCCCGGTGGTGGGACTCCCCCGACGCCCGCCGCCGCAGCCGGGTGTGGCAGGCCACCGGCGTGGCCACGGTCGCGCTGGGCCTCGACGTCGTCGACACCCTGACGGTGCTGCGCGCGCACGCCTTCGCCACCGGCCGGGTGGTCGACGACGTCGCCGACGACATCGTCGAGGGCCGGCTGGACCCCGCGACCCTGCGCGACCCCGACACCGTCGCCTAGGCGGACCCGTTCAGCGGCCGGTGTAGGCGGCCAGGAACAGCACGAACGCCGAGGTGGCCAGCAGCAGCCGCGCCGGCGTGAGCCCGTTGACCAGCCCCGCCGTGGCCTCGACCCAGGACGGGCGGACGCCGGCCTCCCGGGTGCCGCGGCGGACCAGCCGCACCTCGTCGGCCAGCAGCACCCCGGCCGCGCCGAGCAGCGTCAGCCCGACGACGAGCAGCACCAGCGCGAGTTCCTCGGCGAAGGCGTCGGCGCGGCCGGCCAGCAGCAGCGCGGCGAGCAGACCCGCGACCAGGCCCAGCGCGGCGCCGGCGACCGGCGCCCACGGGCCCATCCGGGTCATCGGGCTGGTCCGCCGGTGGGCCGGGGACGGCACCGCGGACGGCGCGGGCGGCGCCGGGGGGCGGCCGGGCAGCGGACCGGTGGGCCGCTGCCCGGGCGGGAGCGACCCGTCCGGCGGGACGGCGGGTCCGGCGGCGGGCACGGCGGTCGCCGCGGTGGCGCCCGTGGGAACCGGTGCGGTCGGCGGCGCGGTGGCCGAGGGAACGGCCGGAGGGACGGCGGGAGGGACGCTGGGCTCGGTCATCGCCGCTCAGGCTAGGGGCCGCCGTCGCGCGGCACCGCCCGGGTCAGGGCAGGCGGCGGCTCCCCTCGGTGACCAGCCGCAGCCAGCGGTACCCGTAGCCGTCGAGGGTCAGCTCGACCGCGCCGCCGTCACCGATCGGCGTCGTCCGGGTCTCCAGCAGGTCCTCCAACCGGGAGGACGCGTCGCAGCCCTCCAGCACGAGCGGCACGGTCCGCGGCTCGGGGCCGAGGTTGTGCACCGCCAGCGTCGTGCCGTCGTCCCACGCGCAGAGGTGGGCCAGCACCTCGCGGTGCGGCTGCTCGAGCACCCGGAACGACCCCCAGCCCAGCTCGGGGGACTCGCGGTAGCGGCGGACCAGCAGCTTGACGAACGACAGCAGCGAGTCGGGGTCGCGGCGCTGGTCGGCGACGTTGACGAACTCCGGCGCGAACCCGCCGCTGACCACCGGGCCGGGCAGCCGGTCGGGCTCGGCGGAGGAGAACCCGCCGTTGCGGCCCGACGTCCACTGCATCGGCGTGCGGACGGCGAGCCGGCCCTCGGCGTCGAGGTCCTCCCCCATCCCGATCTCCTCGCCGTAGAAGAGCACCGGCGTGCCGGGCAGGGAGAACAGCAGGCTGTAGACCATCCTCACCCGGCGCGGGTCGCCGTCGAGCATGGGCGGCAGCCGGCGGCGCAGGCCGCGGCCGTAGACCTGCATCCGCTCCTCGGGCCCGAAGGCGGCGAAGACCTCCTTGCGCTCGTCCTCGGAGAGCTTGTCGAGGGTGAGCTCGTCGTGGTTGCGGACGAAGGTCGCCCACTGGCTGTCGGGGTTGAGCGAGGGCCGGGCGGTGAGCGCCCGCACCAGGGGGCCGGCGTCGCCGCGGGCCAGTGACAGGTACGTGGCCTGCATGCCGACGAAGTCGAACAGCATGGTCAGCTCGTCGCCCTCGTCGCCGCCGAAGAACTCCCGCTGCTGCTCGTGCGGCAGGTTCACCTCGCCGAGCAGGACCCCGCTGCCGGTGCGCCGGCCGAGGAAGGACCGCAGCGCCCGCAGGTAGTCGTGCGGCTCGGGGAACTCGTCCGGGTCCCCGCCCTCGGTCTCCAGGAAGAAGGGGACGGCGTCGACGCGGAAGCCCGACAGGCCCAGCTGCAGCCAGTACCCCATGATCTTGGCGACCTCGTCCCGCACCCGCGGGTTGGTGACGTCGAGGTCGGGCTGCTCCTTGTAGAACCGGTGCAGGTACCACTCGCCCGTCGGCTCGTTGTGGGTCCAGGTCGACTCCTCCTGGTCGGGGAAGACCACCTGGTCGGAGGTGTCGGGCGGCTCGTCGTCGCGCCAGACGTAGAAGTCGTGGAACGGTGCGTCCCGGGCCTGCCGGCCCTGCTCGAACCACGGGTGCCGGATCGAGGTGTGGTTGACCACCAGGTCGGCGATCACCCGGATGCCGCGGTCGTTCGCGGTGCGGATCAGCTCGACCAGGTCGCCGTGCGTGCCCAGGCGCGGGTCGACGCCGTAGAAGTCGGTGATGTCGTAGCCGTCGTCGCGCTCGGCGGTCGGGTAGAAGGGCATCAGCCACAGGCAGGTGACGCCGAGGTCGGCCAGGTGGTCGATGCGCTGGGCCAGCCCCTCGAAGTCGCCGACGCCGTCGCCGTTCCAGTCCATGTAGGTCTCGACGTCGAGGCAGTAGACGACCGCCGTCTTCCACCACAGGTCGGCCGTGTCGGTGATCCTCATGCGGGCTCCCTCGGCTCGGGTGTCGCGGGGCGTCGAGTGGTCGGTTGCTGCCGGTGACACGCGCGGACACGCTGCCGCGAGCGGCACCAGGTGCGCTCTCGGGGCGCCGCGGACGCCCGGACCGCCGGGTCACCCGCCGGGGCGCCCCTCGGGCAGCACGAAGGACGGGCCCGGCTCGGGATCCTGCCGCGGACGCCGCGGGCCGCCGGGCCCGTCGAGCGCGACCGCAGGCTGGGGCCGGGTGACGCCGAGCTGCGGCAGCACGTGCTCGCCGAACGCGTCGAGGAAGGGCTTCTGCTCCTTGCCGACGTGGTGCAGGTAGATCTCGTCGAAGCCCAGGTCGACGTACTCGGCCAGCCACGCGGCGTGCTGCCCGAGGTCGGAGCTGACCCGCACGGCGCCCTCGACCGCCTCCTGCGGGGTGTACGCGCTGGCCTGCTCGAAGGCCTCGGGCCCGTCGAGGTCCCAGCACAGCGGCGGCGGGAAGGTGTTCGTGTACCACTGCTCGAAGGCGACGGACCTCGCCCGTTCCGGGTCGGGGTCCCAGCACAGGTGCACCTGGAGCACGAGCCGGCCCTGGCCCCCGGCGTCGCGGTAGGCGCCGGTGAGCTCGCGCAGCGTCTCGTGCGGCTGGTTGATCGTGATCATGCCGTCGGCCCAGTCGGCGTGCCGCCGCGCCGTCGGCACGCTCATCACCGGCCCGACCAGCGCCGGCTGGTGCTCCGGCAGCGTCCAGATCCGCGCCCGCTCGACGTCGACCAGCCCGCGGTGGGTCACCTCCTCGCCGGCCAGCAGCGCGCGGATGACGTCGACGCACTCGCGCAGCCGGGCGTCCCGGACCCGCTTGGGCGGCCACGGGGTGCCGGTGATCCGCTCGTTCATCACCTGCCCGCTGCCCAGCGCCATCCAGAAGCGCCCCGGGAACATCGCCGCGAGCGTCGCGGCGCCCTGGGCGATGACCGCCGGGTGGTAGCGCTGCCCGGGGGCGTTGACCACGCCGCAGGGCAGGCCGGTGGTGGCCAGCGCCGCGCCGAGCCAGGACCAGGCGAACCCCGAGTGCCCCTGCGCGGAGTTCCAGGGCGCGAAGTGGTCCGAGCACATGGCCGCGGTGAAGCCGACCTCCTCCGCGTGCTGGACGGCGGCCAGCAGATCGGCCGGGTGCACCTGCTCGTGGGAGTTGTGGAACCCGATCACGGTCACCGCTCGTGCCTACCGCAGGTCAGGAGGGCGCGCGCGGCGGACCGGCGGGTGCCGCAAGGTCAGCCCAGCAGCCCGGCCGTCGTCGCAGGGTCGGTCGCGACGTCGAGGTGTCCGCCGCGGCCGTCACCGGCGACCGGCCAGCCGCGGGCCCGCGCCTCGGCGGCGTCGGCGTCGTGGGCCGGCGAGAGGTGCACGTAGCGGGGCTCGGCGGTCAGCGGCGGCACCGCGACGCCGGTCGACCACAGGTCCGCCGGCAGCCGGTGGCCCTCGGCGAGGACGGCGGCCCGCACCTCCTCGTCGGGGAGCAGGTCGCGCATCGTGTCGGGGCCCCACCACGTCGTCCAGTCGGCCACCCGGCCGTCGTCGCCGGTCAGCGGCGCCACCCGCTCGCGGACGTCGGCCGGCCACCGCGCCGTCCCGGGGGCCGGCGGCAGGACCGCGTCGAGCCACACCACCCGCCGCGCCCCGACGGCGGCGACGATCGCGGGCAGCACGATGCCCGCGCCGGAGAACCCGACGACGACGTCGGCGCGCCCGTCCGTACCCGCCGCCCACCGCACGGTCCCAGCCGGCCGCGGAGGAAGCCGGTGACGCGGGGTCCTGCACGCGGCCACGCAGGTCCGGCACGGCGACCTCCGCCCCGCGGCGGCGCAGCTCGGCGGCCAGCGGTCCCAGGACCGCGGGCCCCAGCAGCGGCGGGTGCACCGGCAGCCAGGTCCCGTCCACGCGGGGAGGGTGCCGCACCGGGACGCGGCACGGTGGGCGGCGCCACTCCCGCCCTGCGCTGCGATCAGCCCTGCCCGCCGTGAGGATCGGGGGGTGACACGCACCCCCAGCACCGACCGGTGGGGCATCGACGCCACCTGGCTCGACGCCCTCGACGAGGAACACGAGGTCGCCCCGGCCACCATCGACCGCCTGCGGGAGGTGATCGGCGAGCCGCCGGAGGACCTCGAGGAGCGGGCGCCCATCGTGGCCCGGCCCGGTGACGTCCTGGAGGTCGACGAGGCCGAGGTGACCCTCGAGGACGGCTCGACCCGGCACGTCGACGGCGCGCTGCCCGAGGACTTCCCGCTGGGCTACCACTGGCTGCAGACCCCCGGCGGTCCGCGGCGCCGGCTGGTCGTGTCGCCGGGGCGCTGCTGGCTGCCCGCGGACCGCGCCTGGGGCTGGGCGGTGCAGCTCTACGCCACCCGCGGCGCGGGCAGCTGGGGCATCGGCGACCTCGCCGACCTGCGGGCCGTGCGCGAGATGGCCGCCGATCAGGGAGCCGGGTTCGTGCTGGTCAACCCGCTGCACGCGGTGGCGCCCACCCCGCAGCAGGAGGCCAGCCCGTACCTGCCGGCCACCCGCCGCTTCCGCAACCCGGTCTACCTGCGCGTCGAGGAGGTCCCCGGCGCCGACCGGGTCGACGTCGACGGCGACGCCGGCCGGGCACTGTCCGACGGCGAGCTCATCGACCGCGACGCGATCTGGGCGCGCAAGCGCGAGGCGCTGCGCCGGGTCTTCGACGCCACCGGCCGCGACGACCCCGCCTTCCCCGACTGGTGGTGGCACCAGGGCCAGAAGCTGCAGGACTGGGCCACCTGGGCGACGCTCGCCGACGTCCACGGCCCCGACTGGCACACCTGGCCCGACGAGCTGCGCGACCCGCGCAGCGAGGCGGTCGGCCGGTTCGTCGCCGAGCACGAGCGCGACGTCGCCTTCCACGCCTGGCTGCAGTGGTGCCTGTCGCTGCAACTGGAGCGGGCCACCGAGGGCATGACCGTCATCCAGGACCTGCCCATCGGCGTGGCCGGCGGCGGCGCCGACGCCTGGACCTGGCAGGGCGTGCTGGCGCAGGGCGTGAGCGTCGGGGCCCCGCCGGACGCCTTCAACGCCCAGGGCCAGGACTGGGGCTCCCCGCCGCTGGTCCCGTGGCGGCTGCGGGAGGCGGACTACGAGCCGTTCGTCGAGTCGATCCGCGCCACGATGGCCGGCGCCGGCGGGCTGCGCATCGACCACGTGATGGGCCTGTTCCGGCTGTGGTGGGTCCCCGCCGAGGGCGGCGCCGTCGACGGCGCCTACGTCCGCTACCCCGCCGAGGACCTGCTCGACATCGTCGCGCTGGAGAGCCACCGGGCGCAGGCGGTGGTGGTCGGCGAGGACCTCGGCACGGTGGAGGAGGGCGTCCGCGAGGCCCTGGCCGAGCACGGGATCCTGGGCTACCGGCTGCTGTGGTTCGAGGACGACGACCCGGCCGAGTGGCCGCAGGAGGCGATGGCCGCCGTCACCACCCACGACCTGCCCACGGTCGCGGGCCTGTGGAGCGGCGCCGACGTCGAGGAGCAGCGCGAGCACGGCACCGGGACCGACGAGGAGCTCGAGCGGGGCCGGACGGCACTGCTGGAGAAGCTGCCGGGCCTGCGGAAGAACGCCCGGCCGGAGACGGCGGTGAAGCGGGCGCACGAGCTGCTGGGGCGGGCGCCGTCGCTGCTGCTGTCGGCCACGCTCGACGACGCCCTCGGCGTGCGGCGCCGCCCGAACGTGCCGGGCACCACCGAGCGGCCCAACTGGTCGCTGCCGCTGCCGGTGCCCGTGGAGGAGCTGGCCGGGCACGCGCTGCTCCAGGAGGTCGCGCGCATCCTGGCCGACGGGGTGCGGCGCACCAGCGACCCGGAGGAGGACGCGATCGGCGAGCAGGCCGGCGGGGAGGCCCGCACGGGCTCCTGAGAACACGTCCGGCGCGGCTCCCGGTTCCCCGGGGCCGCGCCGGACGGGCAACGTGCTGGGACGGCCCTCCTGCAGGGGCCCGCCGCGAGCGTGCGAGCGGTGGGGGGCAGGAGGGTCCGTCGTCAGGACTCCGCGCCCTCCTGCTCGCTGCTGCCGGTGCCCCGGCCCTGGGTCAGGACGTCGCCCTCCCCCGGCCCGCCGACCAGCGTGTCGTCGCCGTTGCCGCCCTCGAGGGTGTCGACGCCGAAGCCGCCGAGCAGCCGGTCGTTGCCGTTCTCACCGGCCAGCCGGTCGTCCCCGGCGCCGCCGCAGACCACGTCGTCGGCGTTGCCGCCGGTGATCGTGTCGTTCCCGCCGAGGCCCATGATCACGTCGACGCCGGCGGTGCCCCGCAGGGTCTCCCCCGCCTCGGTGCCGCGGATCGTCGGGACGAGGCCGTTGCAGCGCTCCTCGAGGTCGATGCCGAGGACCACCGGGTCGTGGTCGCTGGACCGGTACTGGTGCGGGGCGTAGAGCGCCGGGTCGCCGGTGTACTGGTAGGCGAAGGACTCCACCGAGTTGATGTTCCAGTGCGCGACCCCGGTGACCTTGTCGGTCAGGGCACCGGTCGACAGGGCGTGGTCCAGCGAGCCGGACATGTCGTCGAACACGTAGCTGTACCGGCCCTCGTCGAACAACGAACCCAGGTCGTCGTAGCCGGCCTCGTAGAAGGCGACCATCGGGTCCTCCTGCGTGTAGGCGTTGAAGTCGCCCAGGAGGAGCACGTCCTCGTCACCGGTGGTCCCGCGGAGCTCCTCGGTGAACGCGATGAGGGACTCGGCCATCCGCACGCGGTCGCCGTTCCAGGCACCCTGGCCGTCACCGTCGTCGACGTTGTCGCCGGTCGGCGCGGGGTCGGTGCCGGGGTTCTTCGACTTGAAGTGGTTGGCCACGACGGTGAACGCGTCGCCGTCCTTCACGAAGGTCTGCGCGAGCGGCTCGCGGGCGTTGTCCCACACGGTCTCGTCCACCAGGCCGACGGAGTCGCCGACCGGCTGCACGACGTCGTTCTGGTAGATGATCGCGCTGCGGATGACGTCGCGGTCGACCGCGTAGAGCTCGTCGGCCAGCGGCACGTAGCTCCACCTGTCGTAGCCGGCGGCCGTGTTCAGCCGCTGCACCAGGTCCGCGAGGGCGCCGTCGGCGTTGCCCGGCGAGGTGCCCGTGGAGTCGGTGTCCTCGATCTCCATGAGGGTGACCACGTCGGCGCCCAGCGCCTCGATGGCGGTGACGATCTTGGCCGCCTGCTCCTCGAACTCCGCCGGGCTGCTCGCACCCCGGGCGTTGGGTCCGGACAGGGTGACGAAGTAGTTCAGCACGTTGAACGCGCCGACCTGGACGTCACCGCCGACCTCGTCCGGACTCGCCGGCCGCGTGTTCTGCGGGGCGAAGGTGCCCGCCGCGGTGCCGTCGGCCGGCTGCAGCCGCCACTGGCTGAAGCCGTAGCCGAGCACGGTGGGCTGCGTGACGGTCAGCTCGTCGCCGACGCGCACCGGGGTGGTGGGCGAGAGGTACGGACGGGTGTTGACGTTCACCCGGGCGCTCAGGCCGTCGTCCAGGACGATCCGGCGCAGCGTGTTCTCCGTCGCAAGGGCCTGCGCCTCGGGGCTGCCCGGGCGGGCCAGCTCCGTCGGCTGCACGAGCAGGCCGCCCTCCGAGAGGGTCAGCTCGCCGAAGGACGTGAGGTCGAAGACCTCGCTGACGGTCAGCGTGTCGGCCGGGGCGACGAGCATGCCCTCGAGCCGCTCGCGGGTGGCGTCGTCGGCCGGCAGGTCGAGCGCGGCCGGGGCGGGCAGGTTCGCCGCGGTGCCGTCGGCGCACACGGCGACCTCGGCCTGCGCGGTGATCTGCGTCTGGCCGCCGAACTCGCCGGCCCGCCCGCTCACCGCGACGGTGTCGCCCAGGTCGACGGCCACGGGGCTGAACACGAAGACCCCGTCGGAGGTGACGGCGTCCCCGTCGCCGTCGGCGTCCTGCAGGTAGAAGCCGCTGAGGCCGGGGAGGTCACCGACGACGACGCCGCGGACGGTGACCGTCGCCCCGTCCACCGGTGTGGTGGCCCCGCTCCCCTGCACCGCGCCGATCTCGTGGGTCGGGGTGGTCTCGCAGGGGCCGGTCACCGGCGGCGGCGGGGTCGTGGTGCCGGCGGGGTTGACCGCGTTCGGGGTCGCCGCGGCCGGACCGGCCCACACGAGCGCGTCGCCGCTGGCGTCGTAGGTGCGCGACAGCGACTGCCCGCTGGGCTCGGTGCCCGCCTCGCGGACGCCGATGTCGGTGCTGGTCCTGCCGGCGGCCGGACCGTTGGTCGCGGTGAAGGTCCCCTCGTAGGAGAGGAACTCGAGGACCTCGGTCCCCCGGACGAGCGCGACACCGTCGGGGTCGCCGTTCTGGACGCCGTTGGCGGCGTAGCTGACGGTGGCGACCGCCGGGGCGTCCGCCGGAGCCGTGACCGCCGGCAGCGCGTCCGTGTCGTAGACCGTGCCGTTGCCACCGTTGTAGAGCACGACCGAGAGACCGGCCGACGAGGTACCGGCCGGGAGGTGGACCTCCACGAACTCACCGGCGTCGGTGCCGGTGTTGTCGTAGTGGATCTCGGAGACGTACGGCGTGGTGGGCGGCGCGGCCACGGCGGCCGTGGGCAGGCCCACGACGGCCAGGGACGCGGCGGTGGTGCCGAGTGCGGCGCGGCGCACGAGCACGCGCCGGGAGCCGGGAGTTGAACGCACGGATGACCCTTCGAGAGGTGCGGGGACCTGCACATGGTGAGCACCCGTCGTGCACAGTCCAACAACGGGACGTGACGGCCGGGTGACGGTCAGCGTGCGGCGTGACCCACATCACAGGCAAGTCGGCGTGTCGGCATGTCGACACGCCGACGGCCCCCGGCGCGGCGACCGCCGCAGAGGATCGAACGCACGTTCGGCCGCCGTGCCAGACTGCCGAGGTGGCAGGTGGGATGCACCGGGGGTCGTCGCGACCGTCGCTGGGCGAGCGGGCCGCCGACTCCGGCGTCCGTCCGGCCGGCCCGCTCCCCGAGGCCGCTCCCCCGCCGCGGCCCCGGGAGGGCGCGGGACGGCACTGCTGGGTGCACGACCCGCCCGGCAGCTCCGGCCGGGTCCCCGGGCTGCTCGTCGAGTGGCGGCAGCGGCCCGGGGGCTGGCAGGGCCGGGTGGCCTACGCCGTCCCCGGCGCGCACGGGCCGGTCCTGGTCGAGGCGTGGCTGCCGGCCGGCTCGCTGGAGCAGCGCTGAGGGTTTCCGGCCGGGCGCGACGGCTATGGCCTGCAGGACCGACCGACGACGCAGCGGAGGCAGCACCATGACCACCCCACCCGACCGCCCCACCCTCGACGACGTCATGGACACCGAGGAGTCGGCGCCCCGGGACCGCCAGCAGCACGGCAAGGCCGATCCCCGGCCCAACGACGACGCGCTGCAGCACCGCACCGAGCAGGAGCGGCAGGCCGTCGGCTCCGACGACGCCGACCCGGCCGGCGCGGAGTTCCACTCCGCCACCGACTGAGGACCGCTCCCTGGCCGCCTCGCCGAGGCGGTCAGGGGTGGCGGCGACGACCTCCCCCACGGCGTCGCGGAACCACGGCCGCGCCGGCGTCCGGCCGAGCTCGTCGCGCACCCGGTCGCCGGACCGGCCCCGGCCGGCGACGGCGGGCGCGCGCCCGGCCCGGCTGCTGGGATGGGCCGGTGACCCGACTGGGCCGGGCCGACGTCGGCTGCTGGCTGGTGAAGACCGCGCGCCCGCCCGAGGCGGTGGTCCCGGGCTGGGCACCCGGCCGGGCGCACGAGGTGACCCGCTGCCTGCGGCCCTCCTACCGGCTCGGGCTGATGCGGCCGGGCGACCCGGTCCTGCTGTGGCGCAGCGGCCGCGACCGCCCGGGCGTGCACGCCACCGGGGTGCTGGCGGGCCCGGTCGGCTCCGACGGGCGCGGACCGGTCGCCGTCGTCCGGTTCACCCTGCTCGGGGTCCCGCTCCCGCGCGCCGACCTGCTGGCCGACCCGGTCACCCGGGACGCCGAGGTGCTGCGGATGCCGGCGGGCAGCAACCCGTCGTACCTGACCCCGGCCCAGTACGCCGCCGTCCTGGCCGCCCTCCCCTGACCCCGCCGCGGCGGGTCGGGACCACGGCGGCTGGGACCATGGGAGGTGTGCCGAGGAAGCGGATCACCGCGGGCGCGCTCGCCTGGGTGCTGACCCTGCAGTTCTTCGTCGTCGAGACGATCGTGCAGCTGCGCTCCGAGCTGCCCTACTCGCGGTCGGCGGAGGTGATCAGCGCGCTGGGCGACCCCACCCGGCCCGGGTCCACGCTGATGAACGCCTCGTTCGTCGTGCAGGCCGCCCTGATCGCCGCCGGCGCGGTCGCGCTGCTGCCGGCGCTGCGCGGCCGCGCCGCCCGCCCGGCGGTGGCCCTGCTCGGCGCCGCCGCGCTGGGCGTGCTGCTGGTCGGCGTCTTCCCGCGGCTGACCAGCCCGTCGCTGCACACCACCGGCGCGGTCCTGTACCTGCTCGCCGGCGGGCTGGGGCTGATGGCGCTGGCGTACGCGGTGCGGCCGTGGTCGGAGGCGCTGGGCACGACCGTGGTGCTGCTGGGCCTGTTCGGCACCGCGATGACCGTCTTCTACGGCGCGGGGGTGGTCGGGCTGCTCGGCGAGGGCGGCACCGAGCGGGCCGCGGCCTACGTCCTGCCGATCGGGCTGGCGCTGGCCGGGCCCGCGCTGTGGTGGCTCACCCGCAGCCGCAGCGAGCCGGTCACCGGCCGTCCCAGCCGCCGGCAGCTGCGCGCGGAGGAGCGGGAGCAGGAGCGGCTGGCCCGCGCCCGCGCCGCCGCCGAGCGCGACGACGCCCTGGAGGCCGCCGCCCGGCGCGCCGACGCGGGCCCGCGGGGAGCCGTCGTCGGCGACCCGGTCCACCCCGCCGACCAGCACGGGGACGACCCCGACGACGACCTCGACCCCGACGACCCGTGGGCGGGGCCGCGCCGGAGGTGAACCGGTCGCGGGCGTCCGGCGCCGCCGCCACGATGGGCCCGTGAGCGCCGAGAGCACGCTGCAGGAGATCCCCGTCGACGAGTGCCACCGGCTCCTGGCCACCCAGGAGATCGGCCGGCTCGCCGTCAACGCCGAGCACCACCCGCTGGTCTTCCCGGTCAACTACGCCATGGACGGCACCACGGTGGTCATCCGCACCTCGCCCGGCACCAAGCTGGCCGCCGCCGACCACGCCGCCGTCACGTTCGAGGTGGACGAGATCGACCGGCGCACCCGCAGCGGGTGGAGCGTCCTGGTGCGCGGGGTCGCCGAGGAGGTCGGGCCGGAGCACCGCGCCGACCTCGTCGCCCGCACGCGGGCCACCGGGCTGCAGCCGTGGGCACCGGGCGAGCACGGCCACTGGCTGCGCCTGATCCCGACGGCGGTCACCGGCCGGCGGATCGTCCCCGGTGAGCTGCCCCCGGCGGTCGACCCCCGCGCCTACCTCTGAACCGGCTCCGCCACGCGGACCGCGGCACGGACCGTCCCGCGACGGCGTGAGATCGCGACGCCGGCCAGGCAGACGACCCCGCCGGCCACGGCCAGCGGCGTGGGGACCTCGTCGAGCAGCAGCCACGACATGAGCACCACCAGCGGCGGCACCAGGTAGGTGGTGACCCCCAGCCGGCCGGCCTCGGTGCGCGCCAGCGCGTAGGCCCAGGTGCTGAACGCCAGCGCCGTGGGCACCACGCCCAGGTAGACCGTGCCGAGCACCGACGCCGCCGGGGCGGCGGCCAGCTCGGTCACCAGCGCACCGGCCCAGGGCAGGCAGCACACCGTCCCGATGGCGCACGCGGTCGCCGTCACCTGCAGCGGCGGCAGCCGGCGCAGCACCGGCTTCTGTGCCACCACCCCGACGGCGTAGGTCACCGCCGCGACGAGGCACAGCAGGACGCCGAGCAGGTCACCCCCGCTCCCCCGGCCGGCCAGCCCGATCAGCAGCACCCCCGCGAAGGCGACGGCGAGTCCGGCCACCAGCCAGCGCGGGAACCCCTCCCGCAGCCAGACCCCGGCCAGCACCGCGATGAGGATCGGCCCGACGTTGACCAGCATCGCCGTCGTCCCGGCGTCGAGGTGCCGCTCGGCGGCGTTGAGCGCCACGTTGTAGACGCCGAACCAGCCGATCCCGCACACCGCCATCAGCCGCCACTCCTGCCGCGTGGGCGCCACCCAGCCGCGGCCCAGGCACAGCAGCGCCAGCACCGCCGTCCCGACCAGCAGCCGCCCGAGCGCCAGGGCGCCGGGCGAGAGGTCCTCCCCCACCGCGCGGATGCCGATGAACGCCGACGCCCAGGCCAGCACGGTGACGGCGACGGCGGACAGCACGGGCAGGGACACCGGGCGGGCGGAGGGCACGGACCGAACCTAGGGAGCGCCACCGACGGTCCGCTGGCGACTTCCGGACGTCACGCCCGCACCGGCAGCCCCGCTGCGGAGTCCGGCAGGAACGGCGCGGTTCAGCCCTGCCGCAGGTGCTCGGCGTAGGTGCGCCGCCCGCGCGGGGCCCGCGGGCCGGGCAGCACGCCGCCCTCCCGGAAGGCCGCCGACAGCCTGCCGGGCAGCGGCGTGGCCACCACCCGCACCGACGGCTCGCGGGCGGCCGCCCAGGCGCGGGCGAGCTCGGCGGCCGAGAGCGCCTCGGGCCCGCCGAACTCGACGACGTCGCCGGTCGGCGGGGCGGAGGCCACCTCGGCCAGGAAGCCGGCTGCCTCCCCGACGTCGACCGGTGCGGCCTGCCAGCCCATCGGGACCGGCAGCACCGGGCCGCGGCGGGCGGTGGCCAGCATCTCGTCGACGAAGTGGTGGAACTGGGTGATCCGCACCAGCGTCACCGGCAACCCGGAGGCCAGCAGCACCTGCTCGGCGGAGAACTTCGCCCGGTAGTAGTTCCACGGCACCCGGTCGACGCCGACGATCGAGACGTACACCAGGTGCTGCAGCCGCTCGCGGTCGAGGGCCTGCACCAGCCGGCGGGTCCCGGCGACGTCGACCTGCCAGTGGTCGCCGCGCGGGGCGCTGGCCGCGTGCACGACCACCTCGGCGCCGCGCACCGCCGCGGCCAGGTCGCGGCCGGTGGCCAGGTCGGCGCGCACGCCCCCGGGCCCCGCTCCGCGGCGGGACATCTGCCGCACCCCGTGACCCGCCTGCTGCAGGACGGGCACCAACCTCTGACCGAGCGGACTGCTGCCCCCGGTGACCAGGACCTCCATGCCCACAGTCTGCCGTCCGCCCCGGGCGGACCGGCCCCCCGCGGCGTGGCTCGCCGGGGCATCTCACCTACGAGATACCGTGGACCCCCGTGACCGCGACCGAGTCCACGGCCGAGACGACGGCCCCCTCGACCGTCCTGCCCTCCTCCACCGCCACCGCCGTGCGGATCGGCGCGCTGGTGCGCGACGCCCGCCGGCACCGCGGCCTGACCCAGCAGCAGCTCGCCGAGCGCCTGGGCACCAGCCAGAGCGCCGTCGCCCGCATCGAGCAGGGCGGCCAGAACCTCACCCTCGACCTGCTGGGCCGCCTCTCCGAGGCGCTGGAGAGCCCGCTGATCAGCGTCGGCCCGGCCGGGCCCACGCACCTGCGGGTCACCGGCGGCACCCCGCTGCGGGGCAGCGTGACGGTGAAGTCGTCGAAGAACGCCGCCGTGGCGCTGCTGTGCGCCGCGCTGCTCAACCGGGGCCGGACGACGCTGCGCAACGTGGCCCGCATCGTCGAGGTGGACCGCATCCTCGACGTGCTGCGCTCGATCGGCGTCTCGGCCACCTGGGACGCCGCCGGCCGCGACCTGACCCTGCAGGTCCCCGACGAGCTCGACCTGGCCGGCATCGACGCCGACGCCGCCCGCCGGACCCGCAGCATCATCATGTTCCTCGGCCCGCTGCTGCACCGGGCCCGCGAGTTCCGGCTGCCCTACGCCGGCGGCTGCGACCTCGGCACCCGCACGGTGGAGCCGCACATGATCGCGCTGCGGCCGTTCGGGCTGGCGATCGAGGCGCACGCCGGCGAGTACCACGCCAGCGTCGACCCCCGGGCGACCGAGCGGCGGACGATCGTGCTGACCGAGCGCGGGGACACCGTCACCGAGAACGCGCTGCTGGCCGCGGCCCGCACCGAGGGCACCACCGTCATCCGCAACGCCAGCTCCAACTACATGGTCCAGGACCTGTGCCTGTACCTGCAGCTGCTCGGCGTCGGGGTCGAGGGCCTCGGGACGACGACGCTCACCGTGCACGGGCGCGCCGTCCTCGACGCCGACGTCGACTACACGATCAGCGAGGACCCGGTCGAGGCGATGAGCCTGCTGACCGCCGGCATCGTGACCGGCTCGGAGCTGACGGTGCGCCGCGCGCCGGTGGAGTTCCTGGAGATCGAGCTCGCGGTGCTGGCCGAGATGGGGCTGCGGTACGACCTCTCGCAGGAGTACCTGGCCGACAACGGCCACACCCGGCTGGCCGACGTCACCATCCACCCGTCGCAGCTCAAGGCCCCGATCGACAAGATCCACCCGATGCCGTTCCCGGGCCTCAACATCGACAACCTGCCGTTCTTCGCGGTGATCGCGGCGTCGGCGACCGGCTCGACGCTCATCCACGACTGGGTCTACGACAACCGGGCGATCCACCTGTCGGACCTGACCCGCCTGGGCGCCGACGTGCGCCTCATGGACCCCCACCGGGTGCTGGTCACCGGGCCGACCCGCTGGCGCAACGCCGAGGTCGTGTGCCCGCCGGCGCTGCGGCCCGCGGTGTGCATCCTGCTGGCGATGCTCGCCGCGCGCGGGACGTCGGTGCTGCGCAACGTCGACATCATCGCCCGCGGCTACGAGCACCTCTACGAGCGGCTGGTGGAGATGGGCGCCTCGATCGAGGTCTTCTCCGACTAGCTGTCGTGACCGGACAGGTTGTTCACGCGGCCAGTCGGCTGATCGGTGGGTGGCCTCCGAGGGCGGAGTGGCTGCGGGCAGTGTTGTAGTGCTCCAGCCAGGCGTCCAGGGCGGTGGTGCGCTGGTCATTGCTGGTCCAGCCGGTGGCGTAGGCCCACTCGGTGCGCAGGGTGCGGTTGAACCGTTCGGCCTTGCCGTTGGTCCACGGGCGGCCGGGCTGGATGAACCGCCGAGCGATGCCCAGCTCGGTGCAGGCGGTGATCCAGGCGTTGCCGCGGCGGTAGCTCATGGCGTTGTCGGTGAGCACTCGCTCGATGGTGACCCCGTGCCCGGCGAACCAGGCCACCGCGCGGATCAGGAAGCCCGCGCAGGTGCCGGTCGTCTCGTCGGGCAGCACCTCGACGTAGGCCAGTCGGGAGTGGTCGTCGATGGCCACGTGCAGGTAGTCGAAGCCGATCGGCACCGGCTTGTGCCGGTGGTCGACGGTGGCCGCCCGGCCGTGCACCCGCCAGCCACCACCGACTGGGATGCGACCGAGCTTCATCACATCGACGTGCAGCAGCTCGCCGGGCTGGGCGCGTTCGTAGCGGCGGTCGGAGTGCCGCCGGCCGCGCAGCAGCACGCCGGTGAGCCGGTCGATGTCGGCCAACCGCGGCAGGCCGGCGCGGGCCAGCACCGCGCCGATCGTGGAGGCCGCCAGCCCCAGCAGGGCAGCCAGCCGCAGCGGCCCGGCATGGTGCTCTCGCCGGGCGGCGATGATGCGCGTGACCGTCTCCGGTGAGGTCCGCCGGGGCATCCGGTGCGGCCGCGAGGAGCGATCGGCCAGCCCGGCCGCACCCTCGGTGCGCCAGCGGCGCACCCACTTGTAGACCGTCTGCCGGCTGATCCCCAGCTGCTTGGCCACCTCACCGGGCCGATGACCAGCCAGGACACGAGCGACGATCAGCTTGCGGGCATAGACGGTGGTGCGGGCATTAGCGTGAGCCACGGAGACCTCCGGTTGGCGATGGTGACGTCAAGCACCACCACTCCTCCCGGAGGTCTCCTTCATGACCAAGCCGACGCGCCGACCGTCAACAACGTCCCTGGTCGCGACAGCTAGTCCAGGTCGGGCAGGACCCGCAGGTGGCCGCGGCGGGTGCCGCGGCCGTCGTCGGCCGGGGCGCGCGGGGGCTCGGGCCGGGCCGCCTCCCGGACGGCGTCGGCCAGCGCGAGCAGGTCGTCGCCGGTCGGGCCGGAGTCCTCGACGTCGATCTCGTGCCGGACGACCTCCCAGCCCCGCGGCACGGTCAGCCGCTCGGCGTGGAACTCGCAGAGGTCGTAGCTGTGCGGTTCCGAGAACGTGGCCAACGGGCCCACGACGGCGGTCGACTCCGCGTAGACGTAGGTCAGCGTCGCCGCCGCCGGTTGCGCGCAGCCGCTGCGCGAGCAGCGACGAGACTGCCTCACCACCGGTTCCTCACGCGAGGCACAGTAGCCGCGCGCGGGGGTCGCGGCGAGCAGGCGCACCGCCCGCTGCACCTCCTCTCCCATCCAACCCGACGTCCCCGTGCGCCCCGGCAGGGGGCGGCTCGCGGGCGGGGTCGGCGGGTCGCCGCGGACCCCGCGTCGCCCGCGGGCGCTGCCCGCGTCCTCTGGTCCGCCGTACGCTCGCCCCGCCATGAGCCGACCCGCGAAGCGCCCCTCCTCCGGTCCTGCCCGCTCCCGTCGCGACCGGCACGGCCGGGGCCTGCGGGGACGCCTGGTGCCCGAGGAGGTGCCGCTGTCGCGCAGCCGCGCCGAGCAGTTCGACGACCTCGTCCTGGACGCGGTCGAGGACATCGAGCGGCGCTGGGAGCGCGAGCTGGCCGGTGTCGAGTTCGCCGTCGAGGACGTGCCCTGGGTCGACCACACCAGCCCCGACGAGGTGGTCCTCGACCCCGACGTCCTGGACGACGCGACGGTGCCGCTGGCGCGCGTGCTGCCCGCCCACCGCGAGGACGGCCGCGACGTGCCGGCGCGGATCGTCGTCTACCGGCGGCCGCTGGAGATCCGGGCGCACGACCGCGACGACCTCGCCGACCTCGTCCGCGACGTCGTCGTCGACCAGGTGGCGGTGCTGCTCGGCCGCGACCCGGAGGAGATCGACCCCACAGGCTGAAGGACGGACCTCCTCGCCCCCCACGCCTCGCTCCGCTCGCGGCGGCCCCCGCGAGGGGGCCGTTCCGTCACCTCTCGACCGGGCTGCCGAGCTCCTCGGCCATCCGGCGCGCCTCGTCGAGGCGGGCGCGGGCGAAGGCGACGTCCAGCCCGTCGCCGCGGTCGGCCCGGGTCAGCCGGGCCACCAGCTGCTCCAGGGCCACGGCGTGCCAGAGCAGGCCGACGTCGGGCTCCTCCCAGCCGGCGGTGCGTGAGAGCACGACCTCGCCGACCTGTGCCCGGTCCTGCGCGTCCGGCGTGGTGGCCCACAGGGTGAGCAGGTCGCGGTGGCGCGGCGCGGCGCGCACGCCGGACCACTCGAGGACGACCAGCCGCTCCTCGCCCTCGGGGGCGTCGCCGTCGAGGACGAGGTTGGCGGCGCGGTAGTCGCCGTGGCCGACCTCCGACAGCGGCAGCTGTGCGGCAGCGGCCCGGACCGCGCGCAGCTCGCCCAGGCGCAGCCCGCCGCGCAGCAGCCGGCCGGTGTCGCCCACGGAGGCCCGCGCCCGGCGCAGCGCGGGACCCGACGGCGGCGACCAGGGCTGCCCCGGCGGGACCGGCAGCGGCGCGATCCGCACCGCGGTCTCGACCGCCGCCGCCGTCCACCGCGGCCCGCCGGAGGGGCCGGGGTGGACCCGGCGCGACAGCAGCCAGCGGCCGTCGTCGGCGGCGGCGAGCACCTCGGGGACGCCGACCTGCCGCTCCTCGGCCCAGCGCCGTCCGCGCAGCTCCGCGCGCAGCCGGCGTCGGCCGCTCTCGGTGACGGCGAGGTCGAGGACCCGGTCGGCCAGCACGCCCTGCACCACGCCGAGGCGGGCGCTGAGGTCGGCGACGGCCAGGACGGGCTGGGCGACGCCGAGCTCGGCGAGCAGCGAGGTCACGCGGTCGCGGATCCCGGACGACGTCGTCCCGCTCTCGGCCACCGGGGGATCGTGTCAGGGCTCGCGGCGTGCCGCACGCAGACGGTCGGGCCGGTGCCCTGCGATGCTGCGGGGGATGGACTCCCCCGCGCCGCTCGCCGCCTGGGTGGTGCTCGGCGGGGCGCTGCCGGCCCTCACCGCCGTGGCGGTGCTCCTGGTCCGCACCCGGCCGCGGGGCGCCGCCCCGCCCGACCCCCCACCTCCCGCCGAGGCGCCGGCCGTCACCCGACGGTGGGCGCACGACGACCTCCCCGGGTTCCTCGAGGCGCCGCCGGGGACGCCGCCCCGTCCCGCTCCCGCGCGGCCGGAGCCGCCTCCGGCCGCCCCGGCCGGCGACGGTGCCGCCGTCCGCACGGTCGCCGCGCTCACCGCGGCGGCGCTGGCGCTGGTCGCCGTCCTGGCCGCGCTCGCCCTGGGCTCCGGCCGCGGCGAGGCGCCCGCGGCTGCTCCTCCCCCGGCGGCCGCTCCCCCGTCCCCGCCGCCCGCCACGCCGACGACCCGCCCGCCCGACCTGCCCCCGGTGCCCACCGACCCGTTGCCCGGGGAGCAGGGCGCCGGATGGCTCGCCGCCCGGTCGGTCCCCCTCGGCGACGACGGGGTGAGCGCCCGGCTGGCCCTCGGCGGCCTGGTGCTCGAGCGGCGCGCGGTCGGGGTGACCGCCACCTACCCGGCGGTGAGCGTGACCGTCGGCGAGGACGGCACGGCGCTGGCGCACCTGCGGTTGCCCACCTGGAACTGCCTGGGCACCACCGCGCCGCGCGACCCGGAGCCGGCCGGCTGCACGCCCACCGGCGCCGAGTACGCCGACCTGCCCACCCCGGCGCTGGCCGTGACCCGCGACGGCGACGCCCTGCGGCTGGCCGGACGGTTCCCCACCTACACGCGGCCGGCCGGGACACCCCCGGTCTACACCGGCCGGGTCTACGACCTCAGCGTCACGGTGGCCCCGGCCGCGCGGCTGCGCGACGGCGAGGCGCGCGCCGAGGGGACGCTGTTCCTCGGCACCGAGCGGGCGGAGTCACTGCGCGATCCCCTGCTCAGCCGGATCCGCGTCGCGGGCTGACCGGCAGCAGCCGCAGCGCGCGGTCGGCCACCGCGCGCACCACCCGGCCGCGGCCGCCCACCGAGACGCCGACCAGCGGGGCGCCGGTCTCCTCGCGCAGGCCCCCGGGTTCGGCGTGCCCCCACCAGGGCAGCCGGTCCGCGCCGGCCGGGCCGCCGCCCCCGGGGGGGTCGCCGTCGAGCAGGGTGAGCAGGCCCCCGCGCAGCCGGCCGCCGTCGGTCACCGTGGCGACCTCGAGGCGGCCGACGGCGGCGTGCAGGCGGGCCGCGGCGCGCACCAGGTCGCGGGCCCGGGGGTCGCGCTCGCCGGCGAGCAGCGCCGGCAGGGCGGCGTCGAGCGCGCGGGCGTCCCGGCTGCGCTCGACCCGGGCGCCGGTGGCGGCGGCGAGGGCGTCGAGGTCGTCGACCAGCCGCCGGCTGCGGGTGGTGGCCACGACCGCGTCGGGCCGCAGCCGGGCCAACGCGCGCACGGTCGGGTCGCCCAGCGGCAGCCCGGCCAGTCGCAGCCGCCAGGGCCGGCGGAACGAGGTCAGCAGGCCGAGGACGCCGGCGGCCAGCAGCGCGGCGGCGTCGTCGTCCCGGGCGGGCAGCCGGGCGGCGGGCCGGCCGCCGGGGACGGGCAGGCCGTCGCCGAGCAGCGTGGCGGTGACCACCGGGCCGGCGGAGGCGAGGGCGAGCAGGGCCAGCGCGTCGGGCCGGGCCGACCGGTGGGGCCCGACCACCACCGCGGCGGGCAGCAGCCGGGGCCGCCGGTGGGCGGCCTGCACCGCCAGCACCGTGGTCAGCCAGGGCGCCGACGCGGTCAGCGGGGACCGGACGCTGCGCGCGAGCGGCACCGCGGCACGGACCTCGTGGGCCACCCGCGCCCGGCCCAGCACGACGCGGGTCTCCCGTCCCGCCGTGGGACCGGGACCGGGGCGCACCCCTCCATCCGACCACGCGGCCTCCGGCACCCCCGGCCCGGGGACGCCGCAGCCCCCGACGGCGGTGCCGTCGGGGGCTGCGGGAGTGGACGGGGGATGTCGCACGGCGGTGTGTCGGACGGTCCCGTTCGGCCCCTGCCGGGGCCTGCGTTCAGATGGCGCGGCGGCGCAGGCGGCGGCGCTCCCGCTCGGAGAGCCCGCCCCAGATGCCGAACCGCTCGTCGTTGGCGAGCGCGTAGTCGAGGCACTCGGCCTTGACCTCGCAGCCGGTGCAGATCTTCTTCGCCTCCCGGGTCGAGCCGCCCTTCTCGGGGAAGAACGCCTCCGGGTCGGTCTCGGCGCACAGCGCGCGCTCCTGCCAGGACGCGACGTCGTCGGTCAGGCCCATGCCGAGCATCCCCATCAGCCCCTGGTCGGCGGACCCGGCACTCCGGCCGGTCCGGTCCGCCCCGCTGACGTAGTCACTCAGCCACGAGACCTCTGCCATGACGATGCGTCCCCTCTCGCTGTCGTCCGGGGCGTCGGGCACCGGGTCCGTCCCCGGCGCTGCCCCGCCCCTCACACCGCCGGAATTACACGCGTGTCGTTGCCCGAGCGTCAACTGCGCCCGGTGTAAGCGCTCGACCACAGCCGTCACACCCGTCACGGATCGTTCGTCACTTCTCGTGCACGTACCCGACACGCCCGTCGAACAGTGGACAACTGCCCATGGGGCACGATGACTTTCGTGGAGATCGTCGTGCTCGCCGGTGGCGTCGGAGGGGCCCGTTTCCTCACCGGCCTGCGGGACGTCGCCCCGCCCGGGTCGATCACCGCGGTGGTCAACACCGGCGACGACGTCACCCTGCACGGCCTGCGCATCTGCCCCGACCTCGACACCGTCGTCTACACCCTCGGCGGCGGCATCGACCCGGAGCGGGGCTGGGGCCGGGCCGGGGAGTCCTGGACGGTCAAGGAGGAGCTGGCCGCCTACGGCGCCGAGCCGACCTGGTTCGGCCTGGGGGACCGCGACCTCGCCACCCACCTGGTCCGCACCCGCATGCTCGACGCCGGCTACCCGCTCTCCGACGTGACCGCCGCGCTGGCCGACCGCTGGCAGCCGGGCGTCCGGGTGCTGCCGATGAGCGACCAGCGGGTGGAGACCCACGTCGTCGTCGACGACCCCGGCACCGGGCGCCGCAGCGCGATCCACTTCCAGGAGTGGTGGGTGCGCCACCGCGCCGAGCCGCAGCCGCACGCCTTCGTGCAGGTCGGCGCCGAGCAGGCCCGCCCGGCGCCGGGCGTGGTCGAGGCGCTGGCCCGCGCCGACGCCGTCGTCCTGGCCCCGTCCAACCCGGTCGTGTCCATCGGCACGGTCCTCGGCGTGCCCGGCCTGCGCGATGCGCTGCGCGCCGCCCCCGGCCGCGTCGTCGGCGTCTCCCCCGTCGTCGCCGGCGGGGTGGTCCGCGGGATGGCCGACCGCTGCCTGCCGGTGCTCGGCGTCGAGGTCAGCGCCGAGGGCGTGGGCCGCCACTACGGGGCGCGGTCCGACGGCGGTCTGCTCGACGCCTGGCTGGTGCACACCGGGGATCCCGCCGAGGTGCCCGGCGTCGACGTGCGTGCCGTGCCGCTGCTGATGAGCTCGCCGGAGGCCACCGCCGCGATGGCCCGGGCCGCGCTGGACGCCGCCGGGGTCCCGGTCCGTGGCTGAGCCGCCCGAGGACGGCCTGCGGGTCCTGCCGGTCCGCGGGCTGCCGGAGTTCACCGCCGGCGACGACCTGGCCGCGGCGGTCGCCGGCGCCGCACCCTGGCTGGCCGACGGCGACGTCGTCGTCGTCACCTCCAAGGTCGTGTCCAAGGTGGAGGGCCGGGTGGTGCCGGTGCCGCCGGGCGCCGACCGGGAGGCGGTCCGGCAGCGGGCCATCGACGCCGAGACGGTGCGCGTGGTCGCCCGCCGCGGGCCGCTGCGGATCGTCGAGACCCGGCACGGCTGGGTGGTGGCCGCCGCCGGCATCGACGCCTCCAACGTGCCCGGTGACGCCCTCGTCCTGCTGCCCGAGGACGGCGACGCCTCCGCCCGCCGCCTGCGCGCCCGGCTGCGGGAGCTGCTGGGCGTCGACGTGGCGGTGGTGGTCAGCGACACCTTCGGCCGGACCTGGCGGGAGGGGCTGACCGACGTCGCGGTCGGGTCCGCCGGCATCGCGCCGCTGACCGACCACCGCGGCGCGGTCGACGCGCACGGCAACCGGCTGGAGACCACACAGGTCGCCGTCGTCGACGAGCTGGCCTCGGCCGCCGACCTGGTCAAGGGCAAGCTCGACGGCGTGCCGGTCGCCGTCGTGCGCGGGCTGGCCCTCGCACCCGTCGCCGAGGACCTCGGCGCGCGGGCGCTGGTGCGGCTCGGGCCCGGCGACCTGTTCCCCTACGGCAGCCGCGACCTGGTGGCCGGCCGGCGGCCCGAGGCCGACCTGGTGCCCCGCGACGGCGACCGGGAGGCGGTGGCCGCGGCGTTCCGGGTGGCCAGCGCTGCGCTGCCGGAGTTCCCGGTGGTGCTGCGGCACGGCGGGGAGGGCGACGGCGTCGTCGACGTGCACCTGCCCGAGCGGGCCACCACCACCGCGGCGGTCAACCTGGGGGCGCTGCTCGGGGCGGTGGTGGTGCAACTGCACGCCGAGGGCTGGGCGACCCGCTGGGAGCCGGTGGGCACGCCGGGCGGTTCCTCCCTCGTCGGGAGGTTGTGGCTCGGCTCCCCCCGGGTCTGAGCACGCCGCCGTCGGTAGCGTCCGCCGTCATGCGCGGCATCATCCTGGCCGGGGGCACCGGCAGCCGTCTGTTCCCGATCACGCAGGCGGTCAGCAAGCAGCTGATGCCGGTCTACGACAAGCCGATGGTCTACTACCCGCTCTCCACGCTGATGATGGCCGGCGTCCGCGAGGTGCTGGTGATCACCACCCCGGGCGACCAGGCCGCGTTCCGCGCGCTGCTGGGCGACGGCAGCCGGCTGGGCATGCGGCTGGAGTACGCCGTGCAGGAGCGGCCCGAGGGGCTGGCGCAGGCCTTCCTCATCGGCGCCGACTTCGTCGGGGACCAGCCGGTGGCCCTGGTCCTCGGCGACAACATCTTCTACGGCGCGGGCCTCGGCACGGCGCTGGGCCGGCTGCCCGCGCCCGACGGCGGGCACGTGTTCGCCTACCACGTGGCCAACCCGGCCGACTACGGCGTCGTGGAGTTCGACCGGGCGCGCCGGGTGCTGTCCATCGAGGAGAAGCCGGCCCGGCCCAAGAGCTCCTACGCCGTCCCGGGGCTGTACTTCTACGAGGCCGGGGTGGTGGACGTGGCCCGTTCGATCCGGCCCAGCGCCCGCGGCGAGCTGGAGATCACCGCGGTCAACGAGCACTACCTGCACGAGGGCCGGCTCACCGTCACCGTGCTGGACCGCGGCACGGCCTGGCTGGACACCGGGACCTTCGCCTCGTTGCGTCAGGCGACGGAGTTCGTGTCGGTGGTCGAGGAGCGGCAGGGCCTCAAGGTGGGCTGCATCGAGGAGGTCGCCTGGCGGCAGGGCTGGCTCGACGACGACGGCCTGCGCCGCGCCGCGGAGCCGCTGGCGAAGAGCGGCTACGGCGCCTACCTGCTCGGCCTGCTGGAGGACGGCCACCGCTGAGCCCGCCCCGCCCCGCCGGGATCAGGTGACCTGATCGTCGGGCGTCCTCCCTCACGGCCCACCACGAGGGCGGCCGCCCTCCGGCGCGGGAGGTCGGCGCGGGGTCAGATTGGGGGGTTGTTCCTGGGGGGGGGGGCAGGTCCCCCCCGGCCCCCCCCCCCCCCCCCCCCCGCCCCCGCCCCCCCCCCCCCCCCCCCCCCCCCCCCCCCCCCCCCCCCCCCCCCCCCCCCCCGGGGCGGCATGCTCCCGCCCAGGCGCAGCAGCCGGACCACCCGCTGCCGGTGCCCGCGCCAGGGCTCGAGCAGCACCATCATCCCGTCGTCGTCGGTCTTGCGGCGGGCCAGCGACCAGCCGACCAGGTTCTTGAGGTGGTAGTCGCCGTAGCTGACCGTGTCGGGGCAGCCGTGGGTGCGCTGCACGACCTCCGCCGCGGTCCACACGCCGATCCCGGGGACGGTCCGCAGCCGCCGCTGCAGCGCCGGGGAGTCGCAGTCCTCGCCGGGCTCGAGGGCGTGGGCGACCGAGGCGACGTGCAGCAGCGCGCGCCGGCGGGCGCCGTCGAGGCCGCAGCGGTGCCACGCCCAGTCGGTGACCTCCCGCAGTCGACGGGGCGAGGGCAGCACCCGCATGCCCGCGGGGGCCGGTCCGGGCGCGGGGTCGCCGGCCAGCCGCAGCAGCGCCCGCCAGACGCGGTGCGCCTCGACCACGGTGACCTTCTGCTCGAGGACCGCCGGCACCAGCGCGTCCCACGTGCGGCCGGTGCGGCCCAGCCGCAGGTCGGGCGTGCGGCGGGCGAGCTCGCGCACCAGCGGGTGGCAGTCGGGGTCGAAGCCCGCCGGGTCGTCGTCCGCGCCCAGCCAGCCGGGCACCGCCGTGCCGGCCCACTCGGCGCCCGGCCCCCACGCCAGCACCCGCACCTCGCCGGCCCGGTGGGTGATCCGCACGGTCGCCGGGCCGCAGGGGGTGGTCGTCGTCCGCCAGACGGCGTCCCCCTCCCACTGCATCGCCGGATCGCCGGCGCTGCGCTGGTGCGGGTACAGCACCCCCCGGAGGTCGACCGGCCAGTCCGGCCGCCAGCAGTCGGCGAAGTCGGCGTCGGCGCCCGTGCCGGCGGGTGCCGGGTCGGGGCGGGGTGCGGGTACCGGCGGGGTCGCGGCCGGCAGGGAGGTGGTCACGCGGGGTCTCCGGGGAAGAGGGAGAGCGGTCCTGCGCCTCAGCAGGCGTTCGCGGTCAGCGCGGGGCCATGCGCAGGGCGCCGTCCATGCGGATGGTCTCGCCGTTGAGGTAGCCGTGCTCGATGATGCCGAGCGCCAGCTGCGCGAAGTCGTCGGGGCGGCCCAGCCGCTTGGGGAACGGGATGCCGTTGGCCAGCGCCGTGCGCGCCTCCTCGGGCAGCCCGCCGAGCAGCGGGGTGTCGACCAGGCCGGGCGCGATGGTGCACACCCGCACGCCGACGCTGGACAGGTCACGGGCCGCGGGCAGGGTCATCCCGACGATCCCGCCCTTGGACGCGGCGTAGGCGACCTGGCCGATCTGCCCGTCGAAGGCCGCGATCGAGGCGGTGTTGACCACGACGCCGCGCTCGCCGTCCTCCTCCGGCTCGGTGGCCGCCATCGCCGCGGCGGCCAGCCGCAGCACGTTGAAGGTGCCGACCAGGTTCACCATCACGGTGCGCAGGAACGGGTCGAGGTCGTGGGCGACGTTGCCCTTGCCCACGGTGCGCTGCGCCCAGCCGATGCCGGCGCAGTTCACCGCGATCCGCAGCGGCCGGTCCTTGCCGGTGGCGTCCTCGACGGCCGCGGCCACCTGACCTTCGTCGGTGACGTCGGTGCGGACGAAGGTCGTGTGCCCGCCCAGCTCGGCGGCCAGCGCCTTCCCCCGCTCCTCGTTGAGGTCGACGATGGTGACCGCGGCCCCCCGCGCGGCGAGCGCGCGGGTGGTGGCCTCCCCGAGGCCCGAGGCCCCGCCGGACACGACAGCTGCGACGTCGAAGCTCTGCATGCCCGGCATCCCACCACGCCCGGCGACGATCACCGCGCCGGGTTCCCCGCCGCTCAGCTGTAGCGGGGGCCGAAGCGCTCCTCGACGGCGGCCAGCAGCTGCTTGACCCGCTCGGCGTCGCCCACCGGGCAGACCATCGTGACGTCGGCGGTGGCCACGACGACGCTGTTGCGGACGCCGACCAGCGCCACCAGGTGCCCGGGGTCGTCGCTGAAGACGATGTTGCCGGCGCTGTCGAGGGTCACGGCCAGCCCGCCGACGGCGTCCTCCCCCACCCGCGGCAGCGTCTGCGCCAGCGCCGGCCAGGAGCCGACGTCGAGCCACTCGACGTCGAGGTCGGCGACCAGCACCCGGCCCGGCTCGGTGGCCGCGGGCTCGAGGACCGCGTAGTCGACGCTCGTCTTCGGCAGCGTGGGGAAGACCTCGGCGAGGACGGCGTCGCGCGCCGGCCCGGCCGGGGCGGCCACCACCCGCGCGAGGCCCTCCGCCGTCGCGGGCAGGTGGTCGGCGAGCGCGTCGAGCACGGTGCGCGCCCGCCAGACGAACATGCCCGAGTTCCACAGGTACTCCCCGGACGCGAGGTAGCCCTCCGCCGTGGCGCGGTCGGGCTTCTCCTTGAACGCCGCCGCCTCGGCGACCCCGGGCACCTCGGTGGCGGGGCCGCGGCGCACGTAGCCGAACCCGGTGGCCGGCGCGGTGGGCCGGATGCCGAGGGTGACCAGCGCCCGCGGACGGACGGCCAGGGCGTCGTAGGCGGTGCCCAGCGCGGCGGCGAACCGCTCGACCGGCCGGATGACGTGGTCGGCGCTGACCACGGCGAGCTCGGCGTCGGGGTCGGCCTCGGCCACCAGCGCGGCGGCCAGCCCGACGGCGTTGGCGGTGTCGCGGGCCACCGGCTCGAGCACCAGGCGGTCGGGCCGCAGCCGCGGCAGCGCCGCCCGCACCCCGTCGCCGTAGCGCGCGGCGGTGCACACCCAGATCCGCTCGGCCGGCAGCACGGTCTCCAGCCGGGCGAACGCCTCGGCCAGCAGGCTGTGCGCGCCCCCGTCGCCGTCCTGGACGACGTCGAGCAGCTGCTTGGGCCGGGCCGACCGCGACAGCGGCCACAGCCGGGTACCCGAGCCGCCGGCCATGACGACGGCGTGCCTCATGCCCCAGCTCCCCTCCGCGCGCGGGCCCGGGCGGCCCGGCCGACGTCGTCGGCACGGCGCTGGAAGCGCGCTCCCGCGGCCACCCGGCCGCTGACGTAGGACACCAGCATCCGGCCGCCCAGCCCGGCCCGGAGCGCGGCACGCAGCGGCGCGTGGCGGCGGCCGGGGTACCGGCCGGCGAGGTAGCGCAGCGCGCTGGTGTGGTGGACCCGCTGCATGCGGTGCGGCTCGCGCCGGGTGGCGTGCCCGCCCTCGTGGACCACGACGGCACTGGGCGCGTACACGTGCAGGTAGCCGGCGCGGCCGAGGCGCTCGCCGAGGTCGACGTCCTCGAAGTACATGAAGTAGCCGGGGTCGAAGCCGCCGACCGCCCGGAACGCCTCGAGGTCGACGAGGAAGCACGAGCCCGACAGCCACCCGGCGGTGCGCTCGCGCGGCGCCTCCCGCTCGCGGCGGTAGCGCGCCGTCCACGGGTTGCCCGGCCAGGCCCAGCCGAAGAGCGCGTGCCCGGCGCCGGTCGACAGCCGCGGCAGGTCGCGGGCGGAGGGGTAGAGCTCGCCCTCGGGCGTGCGGATCGCCGGGCCGACGGTGGCCGCCCGCGGCCAGCGGGCGGCGACGGCGAGCAGCTCGTCGACGGCGTCGGGCTCGAAGCGGACGTCGGGGTTGGCCACCAGCGCGTACCGACCGGGCGCCCCGGCCAGGCCCGCGTTGACCGCGGCGCCGTAGCCGACGTTGCCCCCGGTGCGCAGCAACCGCACGTGCGGGTGGCGGGCCACCACCCGCTCGGGGACGCCGTCGGTGGAGCCGTTGTCGGCCAGCACCACCTCGACCGGGTGGTCGGTGGCCTTCGCCAGGGAGGTGACGAACCCCTCCAGCGCCTCGCCCGGGGAGTACGTCACCGCCACCACGCGCATCGGTGGGTCGTCAGCGGGGCCGGGCACGGGCCGACTGTAGAGGCGCCGCGGCGCGCCTCCCCGAGCGTGCCCCGACGGCGGTGCGGCAGGGCTCTCGTGTGGCCGGTGGGACGAGGGGGACGGTCCCGTCACGACAGGCCCCCCACACCTCCGCGGCAGCCTGAGGCCGACGGGCTGCGCCGGTACAGTCGCCAGGCGTGACCTCAGCGAGACCTGACCTCGTCGTCGTCGGTTCCGGCTTCTTCGGGCTGACCGTCGCGGAACGGGTGGCCAGCCAGCTGGACAAGCGCGTGCTCGTCCTCGACCGACGCGACCACATCGGTGGGAACGCCTACTCCGCACCCGAGCCCGAGACGGGCATCGAGGTGCACGTCTACGGCGCCCACCTGTTCCACACGTCCAACGAGCGGGTCTGGCGGTACGTCAACCAGTTCACCGAGTTCACGAACTACCAGCACAAGGTCTACTCCATCTACCAGGGGAGGACCTACTCGCTGCCGATCAACCTGGCCACGATCTGCCAGTACTTCGAGCGCAGCTACTCCCCCTCCGAGGCCCGGGCGCTGGTGGCCGAGCAGGCCGGTGAGATCGACACCGCCGACGCGCAGAACCTCGAGGAGAAGGCGGTCTCCCTGATCGGCCGCCCCCTCTACGAGGCGTTCATCCGCGGCTACACCAAGAAGCAGTGGCAGACCGACCCCACCGAGCTGCCGGCCGCGGTCATCGCGCGCCTCCCCGTGCGCTACACGTTCGACAACCGGTACTTCAACGACACGTACGAGGGCCTCCCGAAGGACGGCTACACCGCGTGGCTGCAGAGGATGGCCGACCACCCGAACATCGAGGTGCGGCTGTCGACGGACTACTTCGAGGTCCGCGACGAGCTGCCCGCAGACGTGCCGACGGTCTTCACCGGCCCGATCGACAAGTACTTCGACTACGAGGCCGGCGAGCTCGGCTGGCGCACGCTGGACTTCGAGACCGAGGTCCTGCCGATCGGTGACTTCCAGGGCACCTCGGTCATGAACTACGCCGACGAGGACGTGCCCTTCACCCGGATCCACGAGTTCCGGCACTTCCACCCGGAGCGGGACTACCCGACGGACAAGACCGTCGTCGTCCGGGAGTTCTCGCGCTTCGCCGAGACCGGCGACGAGCCGTACTACCCGATCAACACCCCCGAGGACCGCGCCAAGCTCGAGCGCTACCGGGAGCTGGCCAAGAAGGAGGCCGCGGAGAAGCGTGTGCTCTTCGGCGGCCGGCTGGGCACCTACAAGTACCTGGACATGCACATGGCCATCGGGTCGGCACTGAGCATGTTCGACAACCGCATCCGGCCCTTCTTCGACGAGGGCGGCTCGCTCGACGGCCGCCTCGACGACTGACAGCGAGGACTGACGCTCCCCATGACGACGACCACGCCGCAGGTCGCCGACGCACCGGTCAAGCCGGACGCCGTCAGCGAGCCGGTGGAGACCGACCTCAGGCCCGACAAGGCCGTCACCCTCGTCCAGCGGGTCCTCATGCCGCGGCCGGCCGACCAGCTCAAGGTCCGCAGCCTCTACCTCGACGAGGAGAACGCGACCACCCGCGTGCAGCAGGACGGCCGCCACTCCGGCGTCATCGCGGCCGGCTCCGAGGTCTCCTTCGCCACGTACTTCAACGCGTTCCCGGCCAGCTACTGGCGGCGGTGGAGCGTGCTGGGCTCGATCGTCCTGCGGGTCACCGTCGCCGGCACCTGCCGCATCGACGTCTACCGCTCCAAGGCCGACGGCGAGTCGATGCACGTCACCGGCGTCTCGCACCAGGACGGGGAGCGGACCGTCGACTTCGAGCTGGACCTCGCGCCGTTCATCGACGGCGGCTGGTACTGGTTCGACGTCACCGCCGAGAGCGAGACCGAGATCCGCGAGGCCGGCTGGTACGCCCCCCAGGCGCCGGCCGAGGAGCCCCGGCTGGCCGTCGGCATCTGCACCTACAACCGTCCCGTCGACGCGCTGGCCGCGGCCAGGGCGCTGGTCGAGGACCCCGCGGTGCTCGAGCGGCTGTCCCTGGTCACCATCGCCGACCAGGGCAACAACCACGTGAAGGACGCCGCCGGCTACGCCGAGGTGAAGGACGCTCTCGGTGACCGGCTGCGTGTGGTCGAGCAGCCCAACCTCGGCGGCAGCGGCGGCTTCGCGCGCACCATGCACGAGGCGTTCACCCGCAGCGACGCCACTCACGTCGTGCTGCTCGACGACGACATCATGATCGAGCCCGACAGCCTCCTGCGGGCCCGCGCCTTCGCCGTCTACGCCAAGAGCCCGATGCTCGTGGGCGGGCAGATGCTGGCCTTGCAGAACCGCTCGGTGCTGCACAGCATGGGCGAGATCGTCGACCGCGAGACGTTCTTCTGGACCAACGCGCCGAACACCGAGTACCACCACGACTTCGGCAAGGACACGCTGCGCGAGTCGCCGGACCTGCACCGGCGCATCGACGTCGACTACAACGGCTGGTGGATGTGCCTGATCCCCCGCACCGTCGTCGACGAGATCGGCATGCCGCTGCCGGTGTTCATCAAGTGGGACGACGCCGAGTACGGCCTGCGGGCCTTCGCCGCCGGCTTCCCCACCGCGTCGCTGCCGGGCACCGCCATCTGGCACCTCTCCTGGGGCGACAAGGACGACGCCAGCGACTGGCAGGCCTACTTCCACATCCGCAACCGGCTGGTCGCCGCGGCGCTGCACTCGCCGTACCGGCACGGCGGCAAGCTCTTCCGCGAGATGCTCAAGGCCGACCTGCGGTTTCTCATCAACCTGCAGTACTCGACCGTCGAGCTGCACCACCTCGCCTACCGCGACTTCCTCGCCGGCCCAGAGGCGCTCTTCCCCGGCATGCCGGGGTCCGTGGTCAAGGCCCGCGAGGTGCGCGCCACCCACGCCGACGGCCAGGTGCTGCCCTCCTCCGCGGACCTGCCTCTGCCCTCGATGCCGACGGCCAAGGCGGTGCGCTTCCGCCGGATCCCGGTCAAGCCGCTGCAGATCGGCAAGACCCTGGTCAAGGCGCTGGTGCACAACGCCCGCCCGGTCGACCCGGAGAACATGGAGACCCCGCAGCTGAACCTGGCCTTCCAGGACGCGCGGTGGTTCCTGCTCTCCCGGCTCGACAGCGCCACGGTCGGGACCGCCGACGGCCGCGGGGTCACCTTCCGCCGCCGCGACCCGGCGACTTTCCGCCGGCTGGCGGCCACCTCGGGGCAGCTGCTGCGCCGGATGTCGGCGGAGTTCCCCGACCTGCAGCGCCGCTACCGGGCCGCGGCCGGTGAGCTGACCTCGATGGACAGCTGGAGCACCGCCTTCGAGGAGTGGGGCTACGAGCGCGTCTGAGCCCCAGGACGCCACGACGAGAGGGCCCCGACCGGAGATCCGGTCGGGGCCCTCTCGTCGTCCGCGGGGTGCGGCAGCGGGTCAGCGGCGGGTGAGCCGCTCCCGCCGGCCGGCGCGGGTGAGCCGCCGCCACTCCCGCCAGCCGACCGGGTCGCGGCGCGACACCAGGAAGAACCAGCCGAAGCGGACGGTCTCGAGCGGCCGCAGCCAGCGCATGCCCGGCTGGGCCATGAGGTAGCCGCGGTTGCGGTAGGTGTAGTAGCGCTTGACGTCGTTGGCCGGGTACTGGGCCGACAGCCGCCCGCCGAGGATGGGCTCGAACTCCGTCGTCCCCTCCGGGTGCAGGTAGGCCGCCTGCGGACAGGTCCCGAAGGGCAGCCCGGCGCGCAGCATCCGGCGGTGGATCTCGGTCTCGTCGCCGCGGAAGAACAGCCGGTAGTCGGGCACGCCGACGACGTCGAGGGCCTCGGCGCGGAACAGCGCCCCGTTGAACAGCGAGGCGTAGCGGGGCAGCAGGTCCAGGCCCGCGAAGTCGCTGCGCTGCCGTCGCCAGCGCAGCCCGCGGCGCAGGGGGAAGGCCAGCCGATCGGGGTCGGCCATGTCGGTCACCAGCGGGCTGACCTCGGCCAGCCCGTGCCGCCGGGCGGCGTCGAGCAGGGTGGCGAGGACCGTGCCGTCCGCGGGCCGGCCGTCATCATCGGCGCACCACACCCAGTCGGCGCCGAGAGCGAGGGCGTGCAGCATGCCGTAGGCGAAGCCGCCGGCCCCGCCGAGGTTGCGCCTGCTCGGCAGGTGCGTGGCCGGCAGCCCGCTGGCCGCGACGACGCGCGCGGCCGACTCGTCGGGCCCGTTGTCCACGACCACGACGTGGTCGACGCGGCGGGTCTGGGACGCCAACGCGGCCAGGCTCTCGGCGAGCAGCTCGCGCCGGTGCCGGGTGACGACGACGGCGACGACGCACTCCCCCGCGGCCGGGGCCGCGGCGCTCACGCGGGCAGGCCCTTGTAGGCCCGCAGCACGTCGTCGAGGTCGCCCTGCTGCTTGACCCGGCCGTGCTCCATCCAGATGGCGGTGTCGCACAGCTCGCGGAGGAACTCGTCGGAGTGCGAGGCGAACACCAGCAGCCCGGAGCGCTCCACGAGCTCGACGAGCCGCTGCTTGGACTTCTCGAGGAAGGCGGCGTCGACCGCGCCGATGCCCTCGTCGAGCAGCAGGATCTCCGGGTCGATGCTGGTGACCACGCCGAGGGCCAGGCGGACCCGCATGCCGGTGGAGTAGGTGCGCAGCGGCATGTGCAGGAAGTCGCCGAGCTCGGTGAAGTCGGCGATGTCGTCGACCCGGTCCTGCATCTGCTTGCGGGTCATGCCGAGGAACAACCCGCGGATCATGATGTTCTCGAGCCCGGAGATCTCCGGGTCCATGCCCACGCCGAGGTCGAACACCGGCGCGACGCGGCCACGGACCTCGGCGATGCCGCGCGTCGGCTCGTAGATGCCCGACAGCAGCCGCAGCAGCGTGGACTTGCCGGCACCGTTGTGGCCGACCAGCCCCACCCGGGCGCCGTGGTCGAGGGTGAGGGTGATGTCCCGCAGGGCCTCGATGACAGGCACCTTGGCGCCGCTGTCGATGTTGCCCCCGACCAGGCCCATGACGGTCTTCTTCAACGACCGGCTCTTGGCGTCGAAGATGGGGAAGTCGACGCACGCGTCCTTGGTCGTGATCCCGATCGGGCCGTCGATGCCGGCCCCGTTGACGTCGTTCACGCTCACACCCAGTAGGAGACGCGGGACCGGTAGCGGCGCAGCACGAACATCGTGAAGGCCCAGCCGGCCACGGTGATGGCCAGGACGACCACCCAGTACCGCAGCTCCTGGTCCTGACCCAGCAGCGGTCGCCGGACGATCTCCACGAAGTGCAGGAAGGGGTTGAACTCGGCCAGCCGTGCCCGCTCGGCGATGGCGGGGTTCGGGCTGTTGACCAGTTCGTCGTAGATCCACACGATCGGCGTCAGGAAGAACGCCAGCTGCACGACGCTCTGCGTGATCGGCAGGATGTCGCGGAACCGGGCGGTGATGACGCCGACGGCGAGGGAGACCCAGGCCCCGTTGAGGGCGAGCAGCACGAAGGCCGGGATGACGGCGAGGGCCGTCCACTTCAGCGGCTGGGGGAACACCAGCAGCATGACCAGGTACACGATCATGTTGTGAGCGAGGAACAGCGTCTGTCGCCAGACCAGCCGGTAGACGTGCACCGACAGCGGCGCCGGCAGGTGCTTGATCAGGCCCTCGTTGGCGATGAAGACCTCGGAGCCCTCGTTGATGCACCCGCTGACGAAGTTCCAGACGATGAACCCGACGAGGACGTGCGGCAGGAACCGCGACAGCTCGATGTCGAACAGCCCCGAGTACAGGATCCCGAGCGCCACGGCGGTGACCGCCATGCTGATGGTGATCCAGACCGGGCCGAGGACCGAGCGCCGGTACCGCTGGCGGATGTCCTGCCAGCCGAGGTGTCCCCACAGCGTGCGCTGCTCCCAGCCGCGCCGGAGGTCCGCCACGGCCGCCGAGTACGTCCGTCCGGCCGGTTGTGCGAGTGCCACGGCGATCCACGCTACCTGCGTGCCAGGGGGCACCGGCTCCGGCTCGCGAGGCCGTCGGGACCGATTCGCCACTCGGGTCCCGCCGGCCCCGCCGACACCGCGGTCGAGGCACGGTGGACGTTCCGCGCTCGGAGTCCAGGCCTGGCCGCTGGTCCGACCCGGGCAGGCCCGTCGCGACGCGCCCTGTCGACCGCGGTCACGGCTGCGGCCCGCCTGGGGCAGGGGCGTCCCCGGCTCCTCGGCACGCCTCCAGTGCCAGGACCCGCGCAGCCGGACCTCGGGGGCACGTCAGGTACTGAGCCCAGATCGACGGGCTGCTGTTCAGGCGCTCGAGGAACACGGGAACCGTCTCGTCCCAGGGCTGTTCCAGGGCGGGCGCCTGCCCCACCACACGATCGACCTCCGAGGACCAGGTCGGCGCGGACAGGGCCACGGCCGCGGTGCTGACCACGACCAGCGCGATCCGGCCGATCGGCCTGTTCGACGCTGCTGCCCCTCGGACGGCACCGACCCAGGCCAGCACGTTGAGCGCCATGAGGGCAGGCAACGACGCTCTCATGGCAAGGTCGTTGTACTCGCCGAGCCGGAGGAAGGGCAGCACGAGCAGGACGAGGAGCACGGGTACGAGCGCCGACGTGTATCGGCCTGAGAAGAGGGCCAGGACCACCCAGAGGCCGATCTCCACGGCGAGGAACACGACGTACTCTCGCGGGCCGATCCCCGTCGTCGACATCTCCTGCCCACCGCTGGTGAGGCTCAGGAAGAGCGCGACCGGGAGCACGCCGATCCCCAGACACACCTCCACCCAGAGGGACCGCCAACGGAGCGGCACACGCTGTACGGCGAGCCTGAGGAGCAGTGCCGCCAGGATCACCGCGCCCCCGATCGCCGCGAACGGCGACCACAAGGTCGACAGGCCGACGGCGAACACGAGAGCGCGGCCTCCGCGCCACCGCCTCAGTGGCCAGGCCCGGACGAAGAGGATCCCGATGAGCCACGACGGGATGGCGTGCTGGGGCACCCAGCACAGCGCCGTGATGTTGCCGGTGTACTGCAAGACGACGTCGTCCGACATCATCCACCACTCACTGGGGACGGCATCGCCGGAGGCGACCATGGCACCCAGCACGTCGGCTCCGCCGAACGCCAGCAGCGCGACGGCTGCCAACAGGGCTCGTCGTCCCTTGTCGAAGAAGCCGCTGAGGAGCGTCAGGATCATCGCGAACCCGAGGGCGAGCCACAGGAAGAGGGCGACATGGGCGACCAGGACGGACCCGCCGGCCACCTTGCCCGCCGTCGCGGCGGGTAGGTAGAGGCCGAAGCTGTAGACCAGGGACGAGTTCCCGATGCCCTCGTAGGTCACCGGCCACGGCATCGTCGTCAGGTCGTGCAGCAGGGAGTTGTGCTTGTTCCAGTCCCAGGGCGCTTCCACGATGCCAACGGCCCCTCCGACCAGCGCGAGGCCGAGGGCCAGCACGATGACGAAGGCCAGTTGGCTCCAGCGGAGGCCGATCGACTCGCGAGGCGGCTCGGAGCGGTCCGGGGAGTGCCGACTCCGAGCGGCGGAGACCAGTGCGATCACCAGGAGGACCGCGGCCGCCCATCCCGCCAGGGTGTGCAGGTACCCGGCGAGGAGGAGGACGGGCAGGCCCAGGTAGGCGAGCACGACGGTCACGAGGACGTCGGATCGGACGTCGACCGTCCGCGGGCCGACCGTCTCGACCGCTGCGGTCGAGGCTGCTCTCTCCGTTTCGTCCGCCGTCGTCGTGATCACAGGTGTCCACCGTCCGTGTGCTCAGCTGGAGGAGACGCCTGGGAGGAGCCGCCTCGGGAGATCAGGTCGGGTGCCGTTCGGCTCGTGAGCGGAGTCCGCGCGCTCGCACACACGGCACAGGGCCACGGGGACCGTGCAGGTGCTCGGTCCGACCAGCCGGGCGAGTGCCACGGCGAGCCCACGATATCTGTGTGTCCTGCACGCCCGCCGTGGCTCGCGGGACCGACGCGGGGTGCTCGTCACACCTGTCCCGTTGGTCCCGCGAGCCCCTCCTCAGGGAGCGGTGAGAGTCCCGTACTGGAAATCGGCCCGCTGCTGGCCCGCGATGACGGACGTGTCGGACACGGGGTACCCCAACGACCCGGTCGTCCCCCCGGCGGCCAGATAGGCAGCATTCAGCTCCGTCCGTAGCACATGGGCACCGGTTGCGGCCGACCAGTAGATCGTCCCCCCCGCGAAGGAGGTCATGCGCCCCTGGCCGCCAGGCGCCACCTCGTCACTGGTGATCGGGTAGCCGAGGAAGCCACCCGAGGCACCCGCCCGCCGATAGGCCGCCCGGATCTCGCCGCGCACCACGTGCGCCCCCGTGTTCCGGGTCCAGTAGATGTCCCCGACCTGGAAGGGGGTGACCACCCCCCAGCCATCGGCCGTGGGCCCCTCATCGGCCGTCGGATAGCCCAGCACCCCCGGACCACCGGCAGCCCGGTAGGCCTTCAGGATCTCGCCCCGCACCACCTTCACCCCGGTCGCCGAGGACCAGTACAGCGAGCCGTACTCGAAGTCCACGAAGGCACCACCACCGGCAGCGCCGGCCTCACTGGTGATCGGGTAGCCCAGGAAGCCACCCGAGGCACCCGCCCGCCGATAGGCCGCCCGGATCTCGCCGCGCACCACGTGCGCCCCCGTGTTCCGGGTCCAGTAGATGTCCCCGACCTGGAAGGGGGTGACCACCCCCCAGCCAT